>CAMLSF010000151.1 GCA_946482615.1 uncultured Chromatiaceae bacterium
AACATCAGCGCTGACAGCGAAGTCGGAAGCAGCGGCTAACAAAGCAGGGGCAGCGGTAAATAAAGGCAATACAAGCAGCAATTTAACTGAGGTTTTCATCGAAGTTCCTTTTATAGTAATCCAGTCTGCAATGTAAATTTAATTGAAGCATGATGTAAACATCTATTTTATTGGTTTTGTAACTGTTTGTTTCATAGAGATGTTTTATTCGGCTAACAAAAAAGCCCGCACAGTGTAAACGGGCTTATTTCATTTTCAGAATCAGCTGATCAGAGGGTGCAAATCAAAGTCCAGCTGCTGTCTGAACCCGGTACAGACTGAGTCCACCAGTTAGCACGATAGAGGTTGTTCTGATAAGACAGGTAATCACCTTCGATGGCATGGTTGGCCTGGCCGCTCCAGTCTTTTTGTGGCCAGTTGGGGTAGGCAAAAATCTGAGCTGCATCTACGCCACCACACCCCGGTGCTGTGGTGTCTGCTGGCTTTAAATCCAGATTAACAAAGTAGCTGTTATTAGTCAGATAAAAGCGGTTTTGGCTGAGGTTTGGCTGCACAGTGATCTGCGCATTCTCTAACAAACCAATGCGCAGCAGGTTGCTCTGTTGGTTATTCACTTGCGTCGCTAAATCCAGCGCCCATTGTTGATTGAGTGCTGAGGACTCTGTGATCAACAGACTTTGCTGCAGCAGTTCCAGACCTGAGCTATCAAATACTCGCAGTACTGCAGTTTCGCCTGCTGATCCAAGCTGACCTGAAGTTAAATAGCCTCCTTTATCAAACCAGACAGGTTCTGGTTGTGGTTCAGTGCCGCCATTCACCAGTAGGAGATCAGAACAGTTATAAAAACCTTCGCCGGCTGCGTCTTCGCGTTGCCAGCGGGTATAGAGCACGGCTTTACCCTGACGATCGGCAGGCAAATTGATGTTCAGTAAGTAATACCCGGCTTGCGCGGTGACATCAGCTTGCTGATGAATAAGTTGTAATTTATCCCAGCTTAATGGCTCTGTGGCCGGATCAAAATCAGCACTGGACAAATACACTTGCCAGTAGCTGGGATTATGCGGTGTGGTGGCTTTAAATTTCAGTTGCAGGCTGTTTTGCTGGCCTAAATCGACAGTGCTGTATTGCCAATCTGCAGAAGGTGCATCCATACCGGCTTTGCGGGCATCGCCGCCAGCACAAAGTAAACCTGTGGTCAGCTTGGCTTTTACAGCATTGATATCCTGATAGTTGACGACATTACTGGAAAATTCATGGTGCTGACTCAAGGGGTACTCGCCGGACTGCACAAAAGCGGCACGACAAGCTAAATTGGGGATGCCTGAGCCATCTGCGGGCCACCAGTAGCCGCCATCTTCTTTGCAGATCTGCTGACGGGCTTTGGGGTATTCGACATAACCATGGGCTTGAGTGGTAAAAGAGCAAAATAGACTCAACAGAGCCGCGCTGCTGCTAAACACTAGTTTTGAAGTCTTCATAAAAAATCTCCTTAAAAAGGCGCCGGTATAGATCCGGCGCAAACATGGGCAGAGAACAAAGAGGCGTAGCTGTTAAGATGAGGTGCAGACCAAAGTCCAGCTGCTGTCTGAACCCGGCACTGAATTCGTCCACCAATTGGCTTTGTAAATCAGGTTTTGATAGCGGATATAGTCGCCACCTGCTGCGTGATCAGTGCGGGGCCATGCAGGGTAGGTCACTACAGTGGCGGGGACACCAGCACAACTACCGCCGCCTTCACCACCTGTACCACCACTGATGGTGCCAGCCGGTAACTGTGGATAGTCCTGTTTCAGTGCAAAAGATTGTGAGCCTACAACGACACGCCAGTTTGACGGCATAGGAATGGGTAAGTAGTAATTTAGCGTGACTTCCAATGACGCACCTGCATCTAAAGGACTGTGGCCTGGCAACGTAAATTCCACCCTGTGGAAATCATTGTCCAGCCCGCCAATATTGTTGCCTGAGCTGTTGGAGCCATTTTCAATCACAGTGGTGCCTAAACCACTTTGGTCTGTGACGTTATTGCCCGTGGCAGTCGGCACATCAAAACTGATTTTTGTGCCACCGGGTAAGCTTTGACCGCTGTTATTGACCAGTGTCAGTTTAGGATTCAGCGGGTAGTTGGAATCACCTAATTTAAAGCCGCCCAGGCTGACCTTCAGATCCAGACTTCTGGCAGGTATTGGCCGTGGATCACGCTGATTGCCATACAAGGATGCAGTTTTAAATTTGTTGTAGAAGATACTGGTTAAGTCATCACCAAAACCATATTCGCCTGTGCTGCTGTTGTAGCTGTAATCACCAGCCAGCTCCCAGAACATCACGCCACCTATACCACGTTCGATAATGTAATCGGCTTTGGCGGCAATACTGGTTTCATCTTCAATCGACAGGAAGACTTTTTTGGTGTTATTCCAAAGCCAGGGCGCGACCAGTGTGCTGTCGTAGTGGTGCTGATAGGTGCCAATCAGTTGATCCTCTGGTTGGTTTACCGGATCCAGACCATAAATAGCGGCATAGCTACCTAAGATCCCAGCTTGCAGGTTTTTGGTGTGCCAGAGTGGATTCGAACCTGCAGGCATTTCATCGCCATCTTTGCCCAAATCATGCCAGAGGTTGTCTATGCCTACAGCACCGCTGCCACATTGGTTTTGTGGTGATCCGCCGGTTCCGGCAGGACATTGATTCTGGTTAGGCAATGGCGCTTTACCCCATAAACCGTTGGTTCCACCTGTCACATTATTCCAGCCACGGCTGTAATAAGGCACACCAATATTGATCCGGCCAGCCTGCATAGCACCACGGAAATAGTGGTAAGCCCAGTCCGTATTTAAGTAGCCAATATTTTGGTACTGCGCTGAGTTGTAGTAGTTCCAGGTGGCCAGTTCGTTGTCTTGTCCATCGTCAAACAGAGCCGCATTAGGGCCAACATACTGGTTCCAGGCACCATGCAGGTCGTAACTCATAATATTGACGTAATCCAGATACTGAGTGACAGGAAAGGCTTCCATACCGCGCAGCAGATAACCGGAGGAAGGCGAGGCAATGGTCAGTAAATAATGTTTACCGTCTGCCACTGCTGCTGCGTCCAGTTTTTCTCTTAAGGTTTTCATCAGCACCACATAAGAGGCCATTAAACCAGCACGACGCGCATTGGATAAGGCAAAATCTTCCGGGTTGCCCGAGTCTTTCATACTGGATGGGTATTCGTAATCGATATCGGCACCATCAAAACCATAAGTGCGCAGGAAGCTGACCACTGAATCGGCAAAGGTATTGATACCGCTGTAGTTAATGCTGTTATCGCTATTGGTGGTCATGCTGTAAAAACCACCACTGGCAATACGTTCACCTGCTTCATTAAAGAAACCACCAGTTTCTGCCCAGCCGCCGATAGAGATCAGGGTTTTGACGTGCGGATACTGTTTTTTGTATTTATTCAACAGGTTAAAGTGGCCTTTGTAATTAAACTCCGGATCCATTTCGGCACCTGCCACAGCAGGCCATTCCATCCCTGTGGCCGGATTGCCGGCACTTTGTGTGTTGCCTATACCAATCTGATTGCTGGCATTTACATGGGCAAAGGCATAGTTAATATGGCTGATTTTGCTCCATGGAATATTGGGCACTAAGTAGGTTGGCTGGCCATTGGCACCATTACGCCAACTGGTGAAGTAACCAATGATACGGCGTTTATGATCGGCGCCCATCAGCTCGCGGCCATTGCTGTCGTACACTGTGCAATAAGGCACATCCAGATTTGGCGTGGCATACAAACCATCAGGACGACAAGCAGCGTGGCCACTTTGTTCATCTGTCACATAAACTAAAGCTGAGACTTGGCTGGTTGCACCCAGATTATCAGTGGCTATCACTTTCAGTTGCTGCTGGCCTGCTACAGCTGTCCAACTGGTGGCAAAAGGCGCTGAGGTCTGCTCTGCTAATAAAGTGTTGCCAAGATAAAACTGCACTTTAGCGATACTGCCATCGCTGTCACTGGCGGATGCGCTGATTAAAATGCTTTCGCCAGTTCTGTATTGGCTGTTGTTGGCCGGGGAAGACAGACTTACCACCGGAGGCTGATTGCCGGGAGATGCGGTTACACTAAAGGCGACCATGCTGCTTTGGCTGCTGGCATTTTGATTGTCAAAAGCCACCGCATACAGCTGATGATTACCTGCTACAGCTGTCCATAGCGCCTGATAAGGGCTAGTGGTATCAGAACTGTATAGCTGATTATTCAGGTAAAAATCGACTTTGCTGATACTACCGTCTGAATCTGTGGCAGTGGCTGCGAAATTGACCGCTGCGCCCGCATTCAGGCTGGCATTGGCGGTTGGGCTGGTGATAGTTGCACTGGGGAACTGATTTTGCGTTGCGCCATCACAGTTGCCGAGTAAAGTCCATTCCTGATAAGGATTTGAATACAAAGCCGGGTCGCGGTTTTGGTTCCACCAGTTGGCTTTGTACGCCTTGTTTAACTGCTTAACCTGCGCATTGGCGACATAAGTGCCGCCTGCATCCCAGGTGGCGAGCGGAGTGCAGTCTATGGCCAGACTGCTGAAGCTGCTCAGGCTTAACAGCCCGGACAGATAGAGTTTTTGTACCTGTTGCATAATGATTCTCTTATTTTGGGTTCTGATGAATACAATGACAAAAAGCAGCGGTTTGGACATTTGAAAAGCCGGGCCTCTGCTTCAGTAGTTATTGCGCCGGATGACCTAAACCTTCATGCATGGCGTTGAGGATATGGCCGTTGTCTGCATCCAGTTCCCAGGCGAAAATGCCACCTAAGTTGTACTGCAGCACATAGTTGCCTTTGGCCTGCACAGAACGTTTGGTATCGAAGCTGATTAAAGTGCCTATTGCTGAATTCCAGACATAGCTGGCTTTGGCTGTGTCATCCCATAACAAGCTATAACCATTGGTTCCTGTGCCATTGACGCCACCCATATAGTTGGTTTCGATTTTTTTGTAATCTTCAATACCAGCTTCCCAGCTGCCGTTGATGCCAGCACCACCAGTGCCGGTGAAAGGGTTGTTGTTAGTTACATTGCTGACATTTTTCCAGCCTCTGCCATACATAGCAGCGCCTATGCTGATCTTGCCTGCAGGCACCTGACGGGCCAGTAAGTGTTGCACAGCTTCGTGGGCACTGAAGCCTGTCATAGGTGAGTTTGGATTTGGGTATAAGGTGGTCTGATGGCCTAAAGTACCGTTCCATGCGCCGTAATAGTCGTATGTCATCAGGTTGATGTAGTCCATGTAAGGATGAGCGGCTTCCCAGTCGACCAGTTGCAGTTTTTGTACACCACCACTCATGGCTGCAGTCAGCTGATAAGTACGGCCTGTTTCCACACTTAACGCATCCATGGCCAGGCGTAAATCACGCATTAACAAAGCAAAACCTGCACCATCCTGAGGAGAGCCAAGCGTAGGGTGAGCACCACCACCACCGGGAAATTCCCAGTCAATATCAACACCGTCAAAGAAGTCGTAGCTTTTAATCATATTGACAATAGAGGCAACAAAAGTAGCGCGGGCCTGCGCATTCACCCCTATGGTGTACAGCGGATCAGACAAGGTCCAGCCTCCTACTGAAGGCAAAATTTTCAGGTTTGGATGCGTTTTTTTCAGCCTGTACAGTTCGGCAAAAATGCCGCGGACAGGCTGATCCCAGGTATCACCAGGATAGGATTTTTCCAGGGCAGCAAATTTGTCATGCACCACCACTGTGTAGTCAGGTTTGCCGGCACATTGCGCCATTAATGCGCTGTAGCCTTGCGGATTAGCGTTATTGAGCGAACTGTTTGGGCCACAGACAGGAATAAAACCATAAAACAGGTGGGTCAGATTTTTCGCGGGTATATCAGCGACATGGTAGTTACGGCCATAAATACCCCATTCGACAAAATAACCACCGACCATTTTCCCTGTATTGTTGCTATGGGCAACGTTGTTTTGTTTCAGAGGCTGGGGGTAGAGACTGGCATTGATATCTGTCCAGGGATCAAAACCATCATCGCCCCCTCCGGTATCACCACCGCCTGTGTCGCCCCCTCCGGAGCCCGTCACTGTGATCACCCGTTTATCGCTGGCGGTACAGGTTTTTGCGGCACCTTGTTGATTACACAGATGCACGACAAATTCATAACTGCCAGCGCTGGTGACCACTGAACTTGTACTGCCACTTTGGGCATTCTGGCCATTTGGCGTCAGGGTTGAGCTGTAAACTACGGTTCCATTGCGGATCAGGTTCCACTCGTTGCCATTAGTACCCCACCACATATCCCATTGTACCGGGATGCTAAACTGGCCATTGACCAGACTGACATTGCTTTCCTGCCATGCGATCTGAGGTTTGCCGGGTGCTGCTGGTGCTGCACTTAACTGCATAGAGCTGAGCAAGCCGGTCAAAGCCATAAGAAAAGCAGGATGGCGTAATTTGGTTTGCAAAGCGCTGCGGCCCGATGGTCGACCGTCCTGAGTAATGAATCTTGTTAACATGAAATCTCCGGTTCTGTGTTGTAAGCAATACCCTGTTGTTTTGCTAAAAAACACCGACTACGGACCATCCTGTTCCCAGTGCGTTATCAGCACCTATAACAGTTGATTTAAATGACATCGCTGTCAATTTTTGATCTTTACAAAATGGTGATATATTTATGATGGTTTTATTAAGTTGTTAATTATCAAATATTTGATTTAATTTTTGGGGTTCATGAAAAGATGTATTATATGACAGCGCTGGTCATTTTCGTGCCTTTGTAAGGTATTTTAATCTGAAGTTAGGCTTCAAATAGACGAAGCTAATGTGGGTTTTTTCGCCGCCGGCAGCTTTGAATCTAAGTAAAAACATCGGTTTTTCGCCTACAGACCAGGCCCGAACTGAAGTATCATCAGCCGGGTGTTAATCCACTGCTCGCCTGTAAAGTAGGGCGGGTAGCAGAACAACTATAAAAATAGTAAGTGAACCAACCCAGAGAGGACTTCGGATGAACTACAACAAAATTATGCTGGCGTTAAGCCTTGGCGGCGCTTTGGCTTTAACGGCCTGTAAGCCTGCGCCAGAGCGGAAAACAGAACAGACTGCAGCAGTAACAGAGCAAGCAGCACCTGCTGCATCAACAACCGCCTTAGTTTCAGGCTTTGAAAAACGCCTGGATATCTACCGTACTGTGGATTTAACGGCAGATTTATCCGCTGTATCAGCCCAACATAAGCAAATGCTGGTGAAACTAATTGAAGCTTCGGAAATTATGGATCAGCTGTTTTGGAAACAGGCTTTTTCAGAAGACAAACAAAGCTTTTTAGGCAAAATAACCGATGCCAAAACCAAAGCTTTTGCCGATGTAAACTATGGCCCCTGGGACAGATTACAAGGCGATGAGGTGTTTTTAACAGGCTATGCGGCTAAGCCTCTGGGCGCTCAGTTTTATCCGGCCGATATGAGCAAAGAAGAGTTTGAAAAAACCGACTTTGCCGATAAAAACGGCCTGTATTCGATAGTACAGCGCGATAAAGACGGCAAGTTAGTGGCTGTGCCTTATTCACAAGTCTACAAAGCTGAACTGACAGCCGCCGCCGCTTTATTAAAAGAGGCAGCGACGTTATCGGAAGATAAAGACTTTGCCAACTACCTGACGATGCGCGCCGAAGCTTTTTTAAATGACAACTATCAGCCGTCTGATTTTGCCTGGATGGCGATGAAAACCAACCCTATTGATCTGGTGATTGGTCCTATCGAAACTTATGAAGATCAGTTATTTGGTTACCGCGCTGCTTTTGAAGCTTATGTACTGGTCAAAGATTTAGCCTGGAGTGAGCGTCTGGCGAAATACGCTGCCACTTTGCCTGCTTTGCAAAAAGGTCTGCCGGTGCCAGAGCAATACAAAACTGAAAGTCCGGGTTCGGATGCGGATTTAAATGCCTATGACGTGATTTATTACGCCGGTCATTCCAATTCAGGTGGCAAAACTATCGCCATTAACCTGCCGAACGACGAGCAGGTTCAACTGGAAAAAGGCACCAGACGTTTGCAGTTAAAAAATGCGATGCAGGCCAAGTTTGAACATATTATGTCGCCTATTGCCGATTTGTTAATAGCGCCTTCACAGCGCCAGCATGTGACTTTTGATGCCTTTTTTAACAACGTGATGTTTCACGAAGTAGCACACGGTTTAGGTATAAAAAACACCATTAATGGCAAAGGTACAGTGCGTCAAAGCTTAAAAGAGCTGTCAGGTGGACTGGAGGAAGGCAAAGCCGATATTTTAGGTTTGTATATGATTTCCCAGTTGTCAGAGCAGGGTTTATTGCCTGATGCCAAAATGGAAGATTTTTACACCACCTTTATGGCCGGTATTTTCCGTTCAGTACGTTTTGGTGCGTCGAGCGCCCACGGCAAAGCCAATATGGTCTGTTTTAACTATTTTGCCGAGCAGGGCGCTTTTGTCCGCAACGACGACGGCACTTATCAGGTGGATTACGTCAAAATGAAACAAGCGATGACCTCGTTATCCCAGTTGATCCTGACTTTACAGGGTGATGGTAACTACGAAGGTGTGGCTTCATTGATGGCCGATAAAGGCGTGATTAAGCCGCAGTTGGCTGATGATTTAGCCCGTTTAACCACAGCCAATATCCCGGTGGATATTATCTTTAATCAGGGCAAAGGTGTATTGGGACTTTAA
>CAMLSF010000152.1 GCA_946482615.1 uncultured Chromatiaceae bacterium
GGTACATAAGCACCACCTGCAGTACAAAGCCCCATCACCACCGCAATTTGTGGGATCCCCCTGGCAGACATACGGGCCTGATTAAAGAAGATACGACCAAAGTGCAGTTTATCCGGGAAGACTTCGTCCTGACGGGGCAGGTTAGCGCCACCTGAGTCGACCAGATAAATACAAGGCAGGTTGCAGGTTTCGGCGATTTCCTGGGCGCGTAAGTGTTTTTTTACCGTCAGCGGATAATAAGTGCCACCTTTGACTGTGGCGTCGTTGGCGACAATCATACATTCGACACCGCTCACCCGGCCTATACCAGCAACCACACCAGCTGCAGGCACATAGTCATCGTAACATTGCCAGCCGGCGAATTGACCTACTTCTAAAAAGGGTGAACCCGGGTCCAGCAGTTTTTGAATACGGTCGCGGACAAACAGCTTGCCGCGTGACGTATGGCGGGCAATCAAAGCTTCGCCGCCACCTAGTTTGATCTGTTGTACTTTTTGCTCTAAATCATCCACCAGCTGCTGCATCGCCTGAGCATTCTGGATAAATTCATCACTACGTGGATTAATTTTGCTATTCAGTCTGGCCACGTTCACCACCTTTGGCTATCGGGATTTGCTTTTATCTTCTCTCCACCTACGGATCGAACGGCCTTAACGACGTTCAAAAGTAGTGGGAAAAGATATGAAACGTCAAAAGGGAAATACGTAGCAAATAAGCCGACCGTAGAGCGCCAGGGATGGCAGCGACACGAGCCCCCCAGGGACGGGTTTACGGGCGTGTCGGTGTTTTGCTTCGCATTTCCCCTTTACCTATGCTGGTAAAGAATTTAGTTCGATTCGTTAAATAACTCGCGGCCTATCAACATACGGCGAATTTCTGAGGTGCCAGCACCTATTTCGTACAGCTTGGCATCCCTTAATAAACGCCCTGTAGGGTACTCGTTGATATAACCGTTACCACCTAACAGCTGGATTGCATCCAGTGCCATTTGCGTTGCCAGCTCTGCACTGTATAAAATCGCGCCTGCAGCATCCTTACGGGTGGTTTCACCGCGGTCACAGGCTTTAGCGACTGTGTAGACATAAGCGCGGGCTGCATTCATTTTGGTGTACATATCAGCTACTTTGCCCTGTACCAGCTGGAATTCACCGATAGACTGACCAAACTGTTTGCGGTCGTGGATATAAGGCACTACTACATCCATACAGGCTTGCATAATGCCCAGCGGGCCGCCGGATAACACCACACGTTCATAGTCCAGACCGGACATCAGTACACGGGCGCCTGAACCCACTGTGCCTAACACGTTTTCTTCCGGTACTTCACAGTCTTCAAATACCAGTTCACAGGTATTGGAGCCGCGCATACCCAGTTTGTCGAGTTTCTGCGCCTGGCTAAAACCTTTAAAACCACGTTCAACAATAAAAGCTGTCATGCCTTTAGAGCCGCCATTGATGTCGGTTTTGGCGTAAATCACATAAGTGTGGGCGTCCGGGCCGTTGGTGATCCACATTTTGTTGCCGTTTAAAATGTAGCGATCGCCTTGTTTGTCGGCGCGTAATTTCATCGAAACTACATCTGAACCTGCATTAGGTTCAGACATCGCCAAAGCGCCAATATGCTCACCCGAGCATAACTTCGGCAGGTACTTTAATTTTTGCGCTTCATTGCCGTTACGGGCAATCTGATTCACACATAAGTTGGAATGCGCACCGTAAGATAAAGCCACTGAAGCAGAAGCACGGCTGATTTCTTCCATAGCAACAATGTGTTCCAGGTAACCTAAACCTGAACCACCGTATTGTTCATCGACAGTGATACCTAACAAACCCAGATCGCCAAATTTGCGCCATAAGTCGTTAGGGAATTCGTTGTCATGGTCGATTTGCGCTGCACGCGGCGCTATCTCATCACGGGCAAAGCTGTTGACCTGTTCGCGGATCATATCGACGGTTTCGCCCAGATCGTAATTTAATGTTTTGTACGTGCTAATCATAACTTTCCCCGTTTGCTTTTATGGTCATGGCTGGTGCAGTCTTTCTGTCTGCGGGCTTTTTCTACCTTGTACAGCCATCACTGTGGACTGGTAATTGGTTGTTGGAACCTATACTGGCTCTTTGTTTTGCTTGGCCTGATCCAGAGTTTCGCGGCAGCGTTTTTCCACTGTCACTAATTCCATCAGTACCACTTTGATGTCATCCATCTGCTGATGCAGTTCAGCTTTTTTCTGTTCTATCAGTTTCAGCATGGTGCTCAATTGGGTCACGCTGCTTTTATCTGCGTCATACAGCTCAAATAACTGGCCTGTTTCTGACAAACTAAACCCCAGCCTTTTGCCACGCAAAATCAGCTTTAACCGCACTCTGTCTCTGCGGCTGTAAATCCGGGTTTGGCCCTGACGTAAAGGGGTTAATAAGCCCTGATCTTCGTAAAAACGAATGCTGCGGGTTGTGATATCAAACTCTTTTGCCAGCTCACTGATGCTGTAGGTTTTGTCGTCTTTTTCTGTCATTTGGGCTGTCGCTTGAACGGTCATAAGGGCCTTCCGGTAAAGTGGCGACAACTATAAGTGAAGTTTACGTAAAGGTAAAGCTGTGTTCGCGTCAATTAAGGGCTGGCGGCGAATTGCTTCGGTAGGATGTAAAGTTAAAGTGCCAAAGCGGCAGGGCAAAGCGTGCATTTTTCTGAACCTTTTCCAGCTTATACAACCATAGTGTTAGTAGGTTGACGTTGGCGTAAACGTAAATTTGGTGTAGTGTGAGGCCCAACTTTTTCATCATGCTTCTGAACGACGGAGAAATGAACATGGCGCAGCACGAAAAAATTGCCATAGTGGCAGCCAAAAGAACGGCAATGGGTGGATTTTTAGGTGGCTTGTCTGACGTCAGCAGCACAGATTTAGGCGCACAAGCTATTAAAGCGGCCTTAGAACAGGCTGCTATTGATGGTGCTAAGGTCAGCGAAGTCATTATGGGCTGTGTGTTACCTGCGGGTTTAGGTCAGGCGCCAGCCCGGCAGGCCACTTTAAAAGCGGGTTTACCTTTATCTGCCGGTGCCACCACTATCAATAAGGTCTGTGGTTCAGGTTTAAAATCTGTGATGTTGGCCTCTGATCTGTTACGTGCTGGTTCTGCTGATGTGGTGGTGGCAGGTGGCATGGAGTCTATGTCGAACGCGCCTTATATTCTGCCAAAAGCCCGTGCCGGTATGCGGATGGGCCATGCGGAAGTCAAAGATCATATGATGCTGGATGGTCTGGAAAACGCCTACGATGGTAAAGCCATGGGGTGTTTTGCGCAGAAAACAGCAGACGAGCATGATTTTAGCCGTGCCCAGATGGACGAGTATGCCGTGTTGTCATTAACCCGTGCTCAACAGGCCATAAGCTCCGGCGCTTTTGTTGAAGAAATCACCCCTGTGACTTTCCAGACCCGTAAAGGCGAAGTCACTTTTGCCACGGACGAACAACCTGGCAATGCCAAAGTCGACAAAATCCCAGGCTTAAAACCAGCTTTTGCCAAAGACGGCACTATCACAGCGGCGAACTCCAGTTCTATTTCCGACGGTGCTGCAGCACTGGTGTTAATGCGTGCAGAAGATGCCCAAGCGCAGAACAAAACTGTATTGGCTCATGTAGTGGGTCATGCCACGCATTCGCAGCAACCAGAGCTGTTTACTGTAGCTCCGGTGGGTGCTGTCACTAAGCTGCTGGCCAAACTGGGCTGGACAGCGGCAGATGTCGATCTGTGGGAAATTAACGAAGCTTTTGCCATGGTGACTATGCTGGCGATTAAAGAGCTGAAGCTGGATGTCAACAAAGTCAACGTCAACGGTGGTGCTTGTGCTTTAGGTCATCCTATCGGCGCTTCAGGTGCCCGAATTCTGGTGACTTTAATTCATGCGTTAAAAGCCCGTGGCTTAAAACGTGGTATCGCCACTTTATGTATAGGCGGTGGTGAGGCTGTGGCTTTAGCGGTAGAACTGCCGTAATACATAGAAAAGGCGCGGTAAAAACTGCGCCTTTTGCTTTAAAGAATTTAATAAAAAATATATTTAAATCAACAGGCTTAACAACAGATAGCCAAAGTAATTGGCGTTGCAGCAAGGCGGCAAGCGAATCAGTCCTCAGTAGGGTAGTTATGCTAGCTAATCGGGGAGCAGCGCAGTCAACGCCGCTGTGGCGTCAAGTACGAAGGCTATAAAGGGGAGAGAAGTATTATGGCCCATCAGGTTCAGTTATTTATCAACGGTGAATTTGTCCCGTCCAAGTCCGAACGTTTTATTCCGGTGACAGATCCTGCCACTCAGGAGGTGATAGCACAGGTGCCTTGCACTACAGCAGATGAAATGGCTTTTGCCATCGCATCCGCCAAAGAAGCTTTTAAAAGCTGGAAAGAAGTGCCGGTGTCAGAACGTGCCCGTTTAATGATGCGTTTTGCGCATTTGTTAAAAGAACATCAGGCTGAAATTGCCGACATAATCTGTCGTGAATTAGGCAAAACAGTGGAAGATGCCAAAGGCGATGTGTGGCGTGGTATTGAAGTAGTAGAACAAGCCGCCAATATTCCGTCTTTAATGATGGGCGAAACGGTGGAAAACGTAGCGCGCAGCATAGACACTTACAGCTACATTCAGCCATTGGGCGTTTGTGCTGGTATTACACCTTTTAACTTCCCGGCCATGATCCCGCTGTGGATGTTCCCTATGGCTATTGCCTGCGGTAACACTTTTGTTTTGAAACCCTCTGAACAAGATCCGATGACAGTGAATAAAATCGCTGAGCTTTTTGCGTTAGCTGGTGCACCAGCCGGCGTGTTGCAGGTGGTGCATGGCAATAAAGAGCAGGTGGATGTGTTATTACGTCACCCGGACATCAAAGCTATTTCTTTTGTTGGCTCCGTCAATGTGGGTCAGTACATCTACAAAACAGGCACTGATCATTTAAAACGGGTGCAGGCTTTTGCTGGTGCGAAAAACCATATGGTCATCATGCCGGATGCCAATAAACAACAAGTGATCAACGCCCTGGTTGGGGCTTCAGTAGGTGCAGCGGGTCAACGTTGTATGGCGATTTCTGTCGCTGTATTTGTTGGTGATTCGCAGCAGTGGATCCCTGAAGTGGCGGCAGCTATAGCTAAAGTTCGCCCTGGAGTCTATACAGATCCCGAAGCGGCCTACGGTCCACAAATCAGTCCTCAGGCGAAGGCCCGTATTTTGTCGTTAATTGAACAAGGCAAGGTTGAAGGCGCTACTTGTTTAGTGGACGGTTCAGAGGTCAAAGTAGCAGGTTATCCAAACGGCAACTGGGTTGGTCCGACCGTATTTAGTGATGTCACTCCTGATATGACCATCTATAAAGAAGAAATTTTTGGCCCTGTGCTGGCAACCGTCAATGCCGCTTCTTTGGATGAAGCTATTGAGCTGGTTAACAACAGCCCGTACGGCAACGGTACGTCGATTTTTACCGCGAGCGGCGCTGCAGCCCGTAAATACCAGCATGAAATTGAAGTAGGTCAGGTCGGTATTAATATTCCTATTCCTGTGCCTCTGCCATTTTTCTCTTTCACCGGCTGGAAAGGTTCGTTCTACGGCGATCAACATGCTTATGGTAAACAAGCTGTGCGTTTTTACACAGAAACCAAAACCATCACAGCCCGTTGGTTTGACGACTCCATTCCGGTGTCAGGCCCCAATATGTCAATTAACCTGCGTTAAGCAGCGTAAAAGCGTTCTGCATTCAAGCAGAACGCTTTATGAATAAAAAGCCTTTAGGCAAACAACCAAGCCAGATTAAATGCGTATAAACGCATGAAGACCAAAGTGGCAGAAGGATCACAGTGCACCAGACACTGCTCTGCCGCCAACCTCAGGGTGATGTGATGAATTTTAATTTAACAGACGATCAAAAGGCCTTTGTCGAGGTCGCCAAACAATTCGCAGAACAAGAGCTGGCACCTTATGCCGCGCAGTGGGACCGCGACCATCATTTTCCAAAAGACGTGATCCAAAAAGCCGGTGAACTGGGTTTTTGTTCTTTATACACACCAGAAGATCAAGGTGGAATGGGCTTATCCCGTTTAGATTCCAGCATTATTTTTGAACAGCTGTCGATGGGTTGTACTGCAACTACGGCCATGTTAACCATCCATAATATGGCGACCTGGATGATTGCCAGCTGGGGCACAGCAGATGCCAAAGCCCAGTGGTGCCCTGCGTTAGTCACAGGCGAAAAGCTGGCGTCTTATTGTTTAACTGAACCTGGATCTGGGTCTGATGCCGCCTCTTTACGCACCAGTGCAAAAAAAGACGGTGATCACTATGTTCTGAACGGCTCCAAGATGTTTATCTCAGGTGCTGGTGAAACCGAAGTCCTGGTGGTAATGGCCCGTACTGGTGAAGCCGGCCCTAAAGGCATTTCCGCTTTTATAGTACCAGCGGATGCTGAAGGCGTTATTTATGGTAAAGCCGAAGAGAAAATGGGCTGGAATGCCCAGCCAACCCGTTTAATCACTTTTGATCAAGTGCGTATTCCGGCTCATTACCTTTTGGGCAACGAAGGGGAAGGTTTTGGTTTTGCAATGAAAGGCTTAGACGGCGGCCGTATTAATATAGCCACTTGCTCTATAGGCACAGCGCAACAAGCTTTAAATACAGCCCGCAACTATATGCTGGAACGTCAGCAGTTTGGTAAGCCGTTAGCGGCCTTTCAGGCCTTGCAGTTTAAACTGGCGGATATGGCCACAGAGCTGGTGGCTGCCCGCCAATTAGTGCGTTTAGCGGCTTTTAAACTGGATTCAAACGATCCGGAAAAAACCGCTTATTGCGCTATGGCCAAACGTTTTGCCACAGATGTGGGGTTCCAGGTCTGTGATCAGGCACTGCAACTACATGGTGGTTATGGTTATATCAAAGAATATCCGCTGGAACGGCATTTCCGTGACGTTCGGGTGCATCAGATTTTGGAAGGCACCAATGAGATTATGCGACTGATTATTGGTCGTCGGTTATTGGACGAAGCGGCCAGCGATATTCTGTAATTCTAAGCCCCAAAGCAAAGCAGGTTTTTCGCCTGCTTTGTCTAATTTAAAGATTAAAGCTAACCGTTCAAATTCGGTAAAAATGGAGATTTTATGGCACAACTCAAATTCGAAAAACGCGGCCATACCGCTTTAATTACCATGGCAAATCCTCCTGCCAATACCTGGACCAAACAAACCCTGACGCAATTGCGTGACGCAGTGAAATCCCTGGAGCAGGACAACACTATTTATGCCTTAGTGATCACAGGCGAAGGGGAAAAATTCTTCTCCGCTGGTGCGGATTTAAATCTGTTTGCCTCTGGTGACAAAGCTGTGGCTGCGGATATGTCCGCTATTTTTGGCGAAGCTTTTGAAACCTTAACGGCTTTTCGTGGTGTCTCTATTGCTGCGATCAATGGCTATGCCATGGGTGGAGGCCTCGAAGTGGCGTTGGCCTGTGATATCCGTATTGCTGAAACTCAGGCGCAAATGGCTTTACCTGAAGCCAAAGTAGGTTTATTGCCTTGTGCCGGTGGCACGCAGAATCTGGCGATTTTGGTCGGCGAAGGTTGGGCTAAACGAATGATCCTTTGTGGGGAACGTTTAACCGCAGACAAAGCCTTACAGATAGGTTTAGTCGAAGACGTAGTGGGCACAGGTATGGCACTGGAAGCCGCCTTATTACTGGCGGATAAAGTAGCAGAACAAAGCCCGCCAGCAGTAGCAGCCTGTAAACAATTAATCCAAAAAGGCCGCAGTGCGCCTGTACAAACCGCTTTGCCTTTAGAGCGGGAGCTGTTTGTAAAGTTGTTTGATACCAAAGATCAGGTTGAAGGAGTACAGGCCTTCTTACAAAAACGTAAAGCCAGCTGGGTAAACGGATAAGGTGCAAAACATGACAGAAGCTATGAGCCAGCAGGATGTTGTGCTGTTTGAAGAAATTTCCTGCGTCGGTGGAAAAATTATTGGTATTGCCACCTTAAATTCTGAAAAGTCACTCAATGCCCTGAGTTTGCCTATGGTGGAGCTGTTACTGCCACAAATGCAGCAATGGAAAAACGACAACAATGTCGCCTTAGTTGTGTTACAAGGCTCTGGTGATAAAGCCTTTTGTGCCGGAGGCGATATTCGGGATTTGTATCAGGCGATGAAAGCTGCGCCCGGTACTTATCAGCCTTATGTCGAAGACTTTTTCACCAAAGAATACAGCCTTGATTATTTGATCCATACCTTCGACAAGCCAGTGCTGGTCTGGGGCAATGGCATAGTGATGGGCGGCGGTTTAGGCCTGATGGCAGGCGCTTCACACCGGATAGTCACAGCCAGCAGCCGGATAGCTATGCCGGAAATGGCGATAGGTTTATACCCTGATGTCGGCGGTAGCTGGTTTTTAAACCGTATGCCTGAGGGTTGTGGTTTGTTTTTGGGCCTGACCGGCGCGTCCATTAATTCGGCCGATGCTAAATTGATCGATTTAGCGGATCATTTTTTAACTCACGATAAAAAAGCGGCAGTGCTGGATAAATTAACCCAGGTGAAGTGGGGCAATACGGTCGCGCTGAATCACCAGAAACTGACGGATCTGCTGTTGGGAATGGAAGAGATGTGCCGCAATCAGATGCCACCCAGTCAAATTCGTTTGCATCAGGCTTCTAT
>CAMLSF010000153.1 GCA_946482615.1 uncultured Chromatiaceae bacterium
CTTTCGTAATCCAGAGGCGGAATTTCGCGGTTTTCTTTAGGGCTTAAACCACTGAGCCAGGCTTTGCGGGCATGCACAATAAACTGGTTACAGCCAGACTCTGCAATGGTACCGACAAAATCCACCAGAAACTGATAACTGTCCTGATCATCAATGCCAATGCGGCTTTTCACCGTGACAGGAATATCCACCACAGCACGCATCTCATGGATACAAGAGGCAACCAGTTCAGGTTTGGCCATCAAACAAGCGCCAAACATACCGTTTTGCACCCTGTCCGACGGACAGCCTACGTTGATATTAATAGCGTCATAGCCCCGCTCCTGGCAAAGCTTAGCACTGTGCGCCATATCTTTCGGATCAGAACCACCCAGTTGCACGACCACTGGATGCTCTTCCTCGTTAAAAGCCAGATAATCACCCTGACCATAAATGATCGCACCTGTGGTGACCATTTCGGTATAAAGCACTGCATGTTCAGACAATAACCTATGGAAATAGCGACAATGTTTATCTGTCCAATCCAACATAGGGGCGATGCTGAAGCGGTGATCCATAGTCACAGGTTTTGCAGGGGAAGTTGTCGAACTCATCATAAAACGGCTGCCATCTGGTTAATTTGCTGCGTTCTACTGCTCTGGATCCGGGTGATGAATACAGAGTGTAGAAAAATCGCGCGAGTATACACCAGACGGCAAGGCTTTTCAGTGCAAAGGAAGTACAAAACAAGTTTTGGCCTTGATCAGGCCTGAGATTTAAGCAGCAACAAACTGTAACGCGAACTCAGCTCAAAAAGCGCTATTTTTCTCTCACCTTTTTTTAGCGGCAACTCACCGGTGCGAACTTTATTACGTTTTAACCGCAGTAATTGGTAACCAGCGAGGTAAACCAATAATTTTCTGCTGTATTCCTCAAACCAGGAGCCATTAAAATGGTGAATACTGAAGTTTTCTTTGCCGGCCTCTGGCGTGCAGAAGTAATAACTTGGATAGATACAGGCATCTGCCGACAAATGGTAAATCTGATCGCCGCTGTAAGGCTTACGCAAACCAAAGTCGCGGGCAAACAAATCACTAATAAGGCCAGTGTTTGGTGTCAAATCTTCCGAACCGTCTGCCTTGTAAAATGATTTAGTGTCGTAGGCACTGAGTAAAGTCCTGACAATAGCATTACCAGGCGCAGCTCCCATCATAGCGGTCACTGGTGCAGTACGGCCTTTAAAACTCTCAAAACCGGTAACAAAATGATGGTGCCGGAATAACTCCAGATCTGCTGTTAATTCCAAATCTGTATCAAAATAAAATCCGCCCATTTGGTGCAATGCATAAAGACGCAAATAATCCGACACAAAAGCCCACTTCTTTGCAGCAAAAGCTTCTTGAGCGTAACTGTTGTTCAAAGCAGCAAAACGCTCATTATTCCATTCAATGATTTCATAATCAGGCAAAAATTTTTTCCAGCTGGCAATACAACGCAAAGCCAATTCTGTTTTTGGGGCATTACCTACCCAAACATAATGAATAATTTTTGGAATAACTTTTGGATTAGCCATGGGACACTGATTTAACATGCGACTTTGCTCATTAGTTTATGCTTCTGCCCCGGATTGACTGTAATCATTTGTAACCCTTTGGTAACAAATGAAACTTTGGGGGCGCGGCATACTAGTAGTCTTTGTACAGAATAACAAGCCATTATTAACCTAAAATTAACGGGCAAAAAAAACACCCCCTAAATAATGGTCACTCCGCGTGAATCTGTTGAGGTCATCGCATTACTTAACTTCTGTTTTGTATCAGGAAATCGCCATTCAAAGGCTGGAGTGGACAAACTTATGTGATAAACTGCCGCTATTGCTACGAGAGTGAGCTGAGTTATGTCGATTGAATCTTTGGTCACCAGGGCACGCCATATTTGTGATGTCAATGGCGCGCGCTTTACCACCATTCGGGAAAAAGTGTTCCGCTTATTGGCAGATACTCATGGTGGTATTGGTGCCTATGAATTACTGGAACAGTTAAAAGCCAGTGAACCAGCGGCTAAACCTGCCACTATTTATCGGGCTTTGGATTTTCTGACAGAACAGGGGTTTATTCACAAAATTGAATCCACTAACGCTTTTTTGCTCTGTCATCACTTTGAACAGCATCATCCTGCTCAGCTATTGATCTGCGATCAATGTGGTCATGTGGAAGAATTGCATTCGTCCCCGCTACAGCAAGAATTTGTGAAATTAGCCTCTGAAAAAGGCTTTTTGATTCAAAGACAAACTGTGGAAGCTCATGGGAGTTGCCAAAGCTGTCTGAAAAAAGCGTCAAACGACTGAATCCGCTTGACGCATTCAGGTCAGACTGGCTATTTTAGTGAGCAGAACTGAATAAAATTGTAAATACTTTAGAAAAATTCATACCAAAACAATAAGCTAGACTTGTGTTATAAAGCATAGCCACCTAATCTTGAAGCTGGCAATGCAAGCAGGTCCAGATTCCGAACAGGCTAATTAAATGAATGTTGAGTATGTAAATCCGTTTCTCTCTTCGTTAGTCAATGTGTTAGGTACCATGGCCAATACTAAAATTGTGCCGGGACAGCCACGATTAAAGAAGGACGAACAGGCTCGCGGTGAAGTGTCAGGTTTGATTGGTATGATAGGGCCAACCACTAAAGGGTCCTTCTCAGTCACTTTTGAAGAATCCCTGGCACTGGAAATCATGGCCAGAATGTTAGGCGAAAGACCTGACAAAATTAATGAAGAAGTCACAGACATGGTGGGTGAAATCACCAACATGGTCACTGGCGGTGCAAAGCGTATTTTGGGTGAAAAAGGCCATGAATTCAGTATGGCGACCCCTGTTGTCGTATCAGGTAAAGGCCATACTATCACTCATAAAACCACGGGCGCGAAAATTCTGATGCCCTTTGATTCAGACTTCGGCAAAGTATTTATAGAAGTCAGTTTCGACGAGTAATCCGGACTGAATGTACAAAAGCCGACTTTTCAGTCGGCTTTTTGCTGTTCTGCATTTATATATCTGAATTCGACCCTGCTGGTTATATTACAGAGCAACTCATAGGGAATAGTTTGTACCTGCTCTGCAATTTCTTCGACCGGTAAATCCGCCCCCCATAACAGCACTTCATCACCAATTTGCACATCAGCCTTGCCAATGTCGACTGTCGTCATATCCATAGAAACCCGGCCAACAATGGGATAGCGCTCACCTTTAATCAGCACAGGGCAACCATTACTGGCCGCTCTTGGATAACCATCACCATAACCTACTGCCACCACAGCTAAACGGGTATCTGCTGGCGCAGTCCAGGTGCCACCGTAGCCCACTTTGTCGCCTTGCTTCACTTCACGCACTGCTATAACGCTGCTGCTAAAGCTCATCACGGCCTTTAACTGATGCTGCTCTGCTCTGCCCTGCTCCATAGGGGAAACACCGTACAAAGCCAAACCAGGACGGATCCAATGGCCATGGCTCTGTGGCCAGGCAAGAGTACCAGCAGAATTGGCCAGGCAATGTTCACCCGCCAAACCTTCTACCGTTTTCATAAAGAGATCAATTTGCTGTTGGGTACTATCCACATCCGGTTCATCGGCGCTGGCAAAGTGCGTCATCAGGCGCATCGGCTGTATCACATTAGGGCATTGACTAAGCTTTTGATAAGCATCCAGAAACTCTTGTGGCAATAAACCTAAGCGGTGCATACCACTGTCCATTTTCAGCCAGACATGGATAGGAGAATCCAGCTGTGCAGCAACCAATGCTTCAACCTGACTTGGATGATGCACTACGACCTGTAAGTTACTGGCAACCACTTGTGGCAATTCGTCGGCATGGAAAAAACCTTCCAGCAGCACTATAGGTTTGACTATACCGCCAGCGCGCAGCATCAAAGCCTCATCAATACGGGCCACACCAAAAGCACTGGCGTCTTTCAGTTGTTCCGCCACTTTCAGTAAACCATGGCCATAGGCATTGGCTTTTAATACCGCCAGCACTTTGCTGTCCGGAGCAGCAGTACGCAGCTGTTGTAAATTATGCAATAAGGCCGCTAAATCAATGCGGGCCTGTGGACGACGACTCATTAATACTCGTCCTCAAAACGGGCAGTGCCTGCGTAATTGTCAAAACGTGAATAGCGGCCATGGAAGGTCAGACGAATACGACCTATAGGGCCGTTACGTTGTTTACCTATGATGACTTCAGCTGTGCCTTTATCCGGGCTGTCATCGTGATACACCTCGTCACGGTAGATAAACATAATTAAGTCGGCATCCTGCTCAATAGAACCGGATTCACGTAAGTCGGAGTTGACAGGGCGCTTGTCAGCACGCTGTTCCAGACTACGGTTAAGCTGCGAAAGAGCTATGACCGGCACTTTCAACTCTTTGGCCAAGGCTTTGAGTGAGCGCGAAATTTCGGCAATTTCTAAAGTCCGGTTTTCCGATAAGCCCGGTACTGTCATCAGCTGCAGGTAGTCGACCATGATCATGCTCAGGCCGCCATGTTCACGCGCCACACGACGGGCACGGGAACGCACTTCGGTTGGTGTTAAACCGGAAGCGTCGTCTATATACATTTTACCTTTGCTGTTCAGAAGCTCGATGGCAGAGGACAAACGCGCCCAATCTTCATCGTCCAGCTGACCTGTCCGCACTTTGGTCTGATCAATACGGCCTAAAGACGCCAGCATCCTCATCATAATTTGTTCGGACGGCATCTCTAAACTGAAAATAAGCACCGGCTTGTCGCTGGTAATGGCAGCGTGTTCACACAGGTTCATCGCAAAAGTGGTTTTCCCCATGGAAGGACGGGCGGCCACTATGATCAGATCCGACGGCTGCATGCCGTTGGTCATTTTATCCAAATCCATATAACCCGTAGAGACACCGGTTAAACCGCCGGAACTGGGGTTGCGGAACAGCTCGTCTATCTTGTCGATAGTTTTCGACAAAATGCTGTTGATAGGCTCAGGGCCTTCATTGGCATTGGCTCTTTGCTCAGCAATTTTAAAGACTTTAGTTTCAGCGAAATCCAGCAGCTCAGCACTGTTGCGGCCTTGCGGGTCGTAACCTGCATCGGCGATGTCGTGTGCTACAGCTATCATATCCCGCACTACAGCACGTTCACGCACTATCTCGGCATAGGCGAGTATATTGGCGGCACTTGGGGTGTTTTTAGCAATTTCACCTAAATAGGCAAAACCACCAACGTCCGCTAACTGCTGATTACGCTCTAAATCTTCGGATACCGTAATTAAATCAATAGGCTGGTTGGCTTCAGCTACACGAGACATCGCAGAAAAAATAAAGCGGTGTGAGCGCAAATAAAAATCCTGCTCTACCACTTTTTCCGAGACTTTGTCCCAGGCTTCATTGTCCAGCATCAAACCACCCAACACGGATTGTTCGGCCTCAATGGAATGTGGCGGCATTTTTACCGCAGCGACTTGTTTATCTCTTTGCTTATTGTCCATAACACCAGAAATTCTAGAAATTGCGACAGGCTAATACCCGGGGTATAACAGCTCTGCATGGGAGCGATAGCCTACCATTAAAGCATGGATGAAGCTGTGGAAAAATCAGTAAAGCAGAATATTTTTAACGGAAAATCAGCATGAAGCAGGAAGGGATTGGGCACACAAAACTGTGTGCCCAAAAGGCTGATTAAGCCTCAG
Organism: uncultured Chromatiaceae bacterium; assembly: GCA_946482615.1. The sequence continues at coordinate 5,689 of CAMLSF010000153.1, forward strand.
CAACCACTACTACTTTGATAGTAGCTGTTACTTCTGCGTGTAACTGCAGAGCGATGTTGAATTCGCCAGTTTCACGGATAGTACCGTTAGGTAACTTCACTTCAGCTTTCGTTACTGCAACACCTGCAGCAGTGATAGCGTCAGCAATATCACGTGTACCAACTGAACCGAACAACTTGCCTTCGTCACCTGCTTTAGAAGCTACGGTTACTTCAGCCAGAGCAGCGATCTTCTCAGCACGAGCTTGAGAAGCAGCTAAAGTTTCAGCCAGTTTGGCTTCTAACTCAGCACGACGCAGTTCAAATTTTTCGATGTTAGCTTTGGTCGCTGGAACTGCTTTTCCTTGTGGGAATAAGAAGTTACGAGCATAACCAGATTTAACAGTTACGTTGTCGCCTAAACCACCCAGGTTAGCGACTTTGTCCAACAGAATAATTTCCATTGTAATACCCTCTCTGTATACGGTTTAACCAGTCGCTGCTTAGCTGTGTGAATCGCTGTATGGTAACAAGGCCAGGTAGCGGGCGCGTTTGATAGCGCGGGCTAATTGACGTTGATACTTAGCGCTGGTACCAGTGATACGGCTTGGGACAATTTTGCCACTTTCAGTGACATAATTTTTTAACGTAGCTGTATCTTTGTAATCGATCTCAATCACGCCTTCTGCAGAGAAACGGCAGAATTTACGGCGACGGAAATAACGAGCCATGAAATTTCTCCTAACTTAATATTTCAATCTGTTGGGCATGCAGCACCAGTTTAGACTGACCGCTGCGGCTCTGATGGCGGTTTAAAAAACCTGACACCCGAACTTTGTTTCCCAGTTTCAAATTGTGAGTTTGTTGCGCTAACCCGGCTCCGGCACAGACCACTTGTAGTCTGACATAAGCCTGACGGTTAAAACCGGCTTCCTGCTGCACCGATTGGTGCTCAATCACTAAATAACTGTGAGGAATACCGGCCGGACTTTCGCTGTGGTCGACCTGACGGCAGATAGTGCCAGTCACGACCAGGCTATTGTCCATCTGCAAATTACTCGTCGTTTGCTACCAGCTCATCTGAATCACGAGGAGCACGGTCACGACGTTCTTCACGTACCTTGGCCATTGGTGATGGCTCAGTCACAGCAGTGTTAGTGCGCATGATCAGGTTACGCAATACAGCGTCGTTGAAGCGGAAGTTAGTTTCCAGCTCGTCAATTACTGCCTGTGGCGCTTCTACGTTCATCAGAACATAGTGAGCTTTGTGCAGCTTTTCGATTGGATAAGCTAATTGACGACGGCCCCAGTCTTCTAAGCGGTGAATTGAACCACCAGCTTCTTTGATCGCGCCAGTGTAACGCTCGATCATTCCTGGAACTTGTTCACTTTGATCTGGGTGAACCATAAACACGATTTCGTAATGACGCATTGTAGCTCCTTACGGTTAGTTAGCCTCGGGTGAGCTCGACCAGACTCGCATAGAGGCAAGGAACGTTCTGGATGGTCGAAGGGGCGGTATTCTAGGGGTTTCTTGCTGTTAAAACAAGCAGCAAGCTGATTTTTATCTGGCTATAGCTTGAATTTTTCGGGAATATTGCTTTTTTTCTAAAACACCCCCATAACATTTCTCACTGAGCAAGAAATCCAAGGGAATTAAGTCATGAGTTTCAGAACAGAACGCGACAGTATGGGTGAAGTGCAGTTACCGGCAGAGGCCCTGTATCAGGCGCAAACGCAACGCGCTTTAGATAACTTTCAAATCAGCTCTTTGACTATGCCTGCTGCTTTTATTAAAGCTGTACTGCGGGTAAAACAAGCCGCTGCTGCTGCCAATCTTGAGCTGAAACTACTGCAACCAGAAATTGCTTCGGCTATCACTTCTGCCGCAGAGCAACAGCTGCTCGCACTGGATATGACGCACTACCCTATTGACCTGTTTCAAACCGGCTCAGGCACCAGCACTAATATGAACGTCAATGAAGTGCTGGCGACTTTAGCCAGCAAAAGTTCCGGCCTTCATATCAGCCCCAACGATCATATTAATCTGGGGCAAAGCAGCAATGATGTCATTCCAACCGCTATTCATTTAAGCGCGGCTTTGGCCAATCATCAGTTGATGGAGACGCTGACTCAGCTTGAAACCGTCATAGTGACTAAAGCAAAGGAGATTGGTTTTATTGTCAAAACAGGCCGCACTCATTTAATGGATGCGATGCCTGTGACTTTTGCCCAAGTGTTATCCGGCTGGCAGGCGCAAATTGCCCATGCACGGCAGCAACTGGAGTTTGCCCAGCAGCAGGTAGTGGCTCTGGCTCAGGGCGGCACAGCTGTGGGCACTGGTGTGAATGCCCACCCGGATTTTGCAGCCTTGTTTTGTCAGAAGCTCAGTCAGCAGACAGGTTTAGACTTCAAACCCAGTGCTAATTTCTTTTTCAGCTTAGGCTCACAAGACGCTATTGTGGCTCTATCAGGCGCCAGCAAGGTGCTGGCTGTGGCCCTGATGAAAATAGCCAATGACTTACGCTGGATGAATTCAGGCCCCTTGGCTGGGTTAGGCGAAATTGCCCTGCCGGCATTGCAACCTGGCTCTTCCATTATGCCAGGCAAAGTCAATCCGGTGATCCCAGAAGCTGTAGCCATGGTGGCAGCTCAGGTCATAGGTAACGATGCCACTATTACAGTGGCAGGTCAGTCGGGTAACTTTGAGCTGAATGTGATGTTGCCTGTGATAGCCCATAACATCTTACAAAGCCTGGAGCTGTTAAGTTCAGCAAGCTCAGCTTTAGGTGAAAAAGCCATAGCGGGTTTTACTGTGCAAAAAGATAAAATAGATCAGGCGTTGTCGCGCAATCCTATTCTGGTGACTGCACTGAATCCATTGATTGGCTATTTAAAGGCGGCGGATATTGCCAAACAGGCTTACAAAGAAAACCGTCCTGTGATTGATGTGGCAGTGGAGCAAACCAGTTACAGCAGAGCAGAGTTAGA
>CAMLSF010000154.1 GCA_946482615.1 uncultured Chromatiaceae bacterium
GGCGATAAGCTTAAATTCCAGCGAAAACCCCGGCCATCTTTGGTCAGCTGTTTGCCCTGATCTGAACCATCTGCAGCGTATTGCCAGATTTCAGGCTCACCAGACTGGTCAGATATTAAATACACCCATTTGCCATCCTGGCTGATCACAGCACTCCGTGCTCTGGCCGTTTCAGGCACAGCCAGCCCGACTATCCGTTGTGGTGCTGGCGACACCACCTGCACTTTACTGCGAAGTGTTAACACCAGCTTTTGTTTGGTAAAACCTACATCGCTTGAGGTTAAATACTTAAAAGGTTCGCTTAACAAACGCTGGCGCTGCTGCGGTGAGTCCGTAACTAACAGCGGTGCCTGAGTGCTGCTTTGGCCTGAAGCTAAGTCCAGCAGTTTGATATCAGCCCCGAGCTGATACACCACTTTACCCTGATCCATCCGGGCAGAACGCACAGCAAAATCCTGATGGGTCGTCAGCTCTTTCAATTGCCTGGAGACAGGATCGTAAGACCATAAATTGGCATTGCCGCCTGCGTCACTGACCAGCACCAACTGACCTTGCCAGATCATAGGGTGACGTATAGACCCCTGATGCTCAGCTAATAAGCGTTCAGCTTCAAGTTGTGAGCCTAATTTCCAGCGCCAGAGCTGACCTTTGGCGCCGCCCTGGTACTGACGGGCGTTATCACCTGTTAACTGCAGGCCATAACGGATAAAGTAGAGATAACCATTTTGCTCATCCAGCACAGCTTCGACTGCATCCAGTAAAGGCAAGGTTTCAGTCTGCTGAGTTTCCAAATCGAGCAATTTCAGTACCCAGCTATTGACTGGTCCTGTCATCGCATCTGTGCTGTACAGCAATTTGCCGTCCAGACTCCAGCCCTGTAATTTCACTTTAGCATTCAGCGCTGTCAGACGTTTGGGTGCACCACCGGCTAAAGCTAAATAATAAATATCCGGGGTATCATCATAAGCCGCGACATAAACCACAGCTTTGCCATCTGGGGTAAAAAGCGCCTGAGATTCTTCAGCAGCATGAGTGGTCAGGCGTTTAGCCTCAGCACCATTGACAGCGCTAAGCCATAAATCCCCTTCGGCAGTAAACACCAGTTGGTTTTGTTGTAGCGAAGGAGAGCGGTAATAAGCTGCATCCGCATAACTGCTGGTAAAAAGAGCAGCTGTCAGGCAAGCGACTAAAGTGAGTTTCATAGATAGCCCCGGAATTGCTGTTTTCTATTATTTTGTTTTACCTTAACAGCTTCGGCACAGAAAAACAGAGCAGGCCATCTCAGAAATCAGCGGCTTAGTCTTAGCCGCTAAAGTGTTGCACCGCCACAAGTGCCTGTTGAATATCTGCTGCAGTGATATCCAGATGCGTAACCCAGCGCACTCGTTTGAGGTGTTGATCCGCCTTGTTGTAATTACTGCTGGTTAATTTAATGCCATGCAACGCCAAATGCGCCAGCAAAGGTTCAGCCAGATCCAGCGCTATGTCGGTAAATAAAATATTGGTATGAACAGACACCAGCTCCAGCTTGCCTTTCAGAAGCGGATGTTCGGCCGCGATACGCTGTAACCCTTCGGCCAGTTGCTGTGCATGCCGATGATCCTCTGCTAAGCGTTCTATATGATGTTGCAGCGCATATAAACCCGCAGCAGCCAACACTCCCGCCTGACGCATACCACCACCGAGCATCTTACGCAGCCGCCTTGCCTGCTGAATAAAAGCAGCACTGCCGAGCAATAATGAGCCGACAGGGGCGCCTAATCCCTTGGATAAACACAAAGACACTGAATCAAAACCAGCACAAAGCGCTCTGGCTTTTTGAATTGGATTGGAACCATCTGCTGTTGCCAAAGCCACAGCAGCATTCATCAGCCTCGCGCCATCAATATGGCAATTCAGCCCCAGCTCTTTGGCCAAAGCCGCCACTGAATTCATATAAGACAAAGGCAACACTTTACCGCCTGTAGTGTTTTCCATCACTATCAATTTAGTACGGGCAAAATGTGGATCGTCTGGTTTTACTGCAGCACGGATATGTTCAAGCGCCAGCGTACCATCGGGCTGAAGTTCGATAGGCTGGGGCTGAATAGAACCTAACACCGCCATACCACCACCTTCCCAGCGGTAGGTATGCCACTGCTGCCCCACTATGGCTTCATCGCCGCGCTGGCAATGCGCCATCAGGGCTATTAAGTTGGTTTGGGTGCCGCTGGGGGCAAATAAAGCGGCTTCAAAACCTAAAAGTTCGGCCGCATAACGCTGTAACTCATTGACCGTCGGGTCGTCCTGAAATACATCATCACCCAAAGGCGCTGAGAGCATAGCGGCTTTCATCGCCTCTGTAGGTTGGGTGACTGTGTCACTGCGAAAATCGGCCATTGATAGTCTCCATTGAAATTCACCTCATCAGAGCGCAGAAGCGGATTCAATTCAAGTCCAAATCGACAGTTTGGATACGAACTGCGGGATAAACATAGAGTGAGATCACCCGATAAGTGGCTGCAACAAAAAGCCCGGTAAAAACCAGGCTCTGTATTAACAAATGGCGTCAGACTCTGACTTTATTCAACCGCCTGTTCACGATGAATAGGGGATAAACCTCTGGCGCGATAATCTACAGCATCATCCAGATCAAAACCTGTAGCAACCCAGTTTTTAGCTTCTTCAGCGCTAAACTTCTGTGCTGACCACTCTGTTGCAGACTCCAGATTAAATCCCATAGTTTTCCAAAGGCCTGCAGCTTCTGAATTAAAACCACTGGCTTTCCACTGCTGGGCGACTTCTGCGGTAAAACCACTGGCTTGCCAGCTTTGTATTTCGGTCTGGGTCATATTGCTCCAGTCATCCGGTACAGAGCTACAACCTGCCAGTGCAACACCTAACACGGCCACTAACAACAACTTCTTCATGCCATTTCCTCTTGTATCCGCAAATACCACTATTGAATCCGCACCACAGTCAGTAAAACGGCCACATAGTAATGCATGGCTCAAGCTTTGCCCAGTAGCTCAGCGTCTGAAATTTACAGCGCCAGCTTCAGTGCTATAACAGATAAGATCAGGGCAATAAAGCCATCAAACAGCCGCCAGCGTAAAGGCGAACTCAGCCAGACTTTAAGCTTTGGAGCCAAACCAGTCAACGCACTAAACCAACACAAAGACGCCAGACATGCCCCCAGTGTAAACCAGAAAGGCTCTGGCTGCGCTGAGCCAACACTACCAATCAGCACTACTGTATCCAGATACACATGAGGGTTTAATAAGGTAATAGCCAAAGCGGTCAGCGCTGTTTTTTGCCAGCTGTGCACCTGCACTTTGTTGTTTGCCAGCAAAGCACCCTGCCCTTGCCAGGATCGTTGGGCTGCGCCAAAAGCCAGCCATAACAGCATGGCAATACCAGCCCAGGTCAAGACTGGCACCAAAGGCGGCAGCCACTGCTGGATCAGCTGCACACTGTAGACTCCGGTCACAATCAGAGTGGCGTCACACAAAATGCAAACCGCTGCTATCACCAACCTGTTGGCACCCGCCATACTCTGACTCAGCACCCAGATATTCTGCGCCCCAATCGCCACTATTAAACTTAAACCCACAGTAAAACCGGTAAAAAACGACAGCATCAGATTTGCCTCCAGCCATAACTACTGGTACAAGCTTAACCAGCAGGCTTAATATGAATCCAACGAATAAATTTTATATATCATGAGAAAAACTGATGATTGATTACCGTTTATTGCAGGCACTTGCCGCTGTGACTGAACAAGGTGGCTTTGAAAAAGCTGCAGCGACGCTGCATTTAACCCAATCTGCTATCAGCCGTCGTATTAAACAGCTGGAATCTGTGCTGGGGCAGCCGGTGTTAATGCGCAGCAGCCCACCTGTGCCCACTGCGGCAGGACAGCTATTGCTAAACCATTTACAGCAGGTAAGGCAAATGGAAACTGCATTGGGTTTGTCGGACGATCCGCAGGATTTACTGGTGCGCCTCGCGACCAATGCAGATTCCCTCGCCACCTGGTTACCAGAAGCTTTAGTGTTGCCAGCACAGCAGGCTGTGCGTTTTGATCTGGTGGTGGAAGATCAGTCCGTCGGCCTAAAACGCATGAAACAAGGTGATGTGATGGCCTGTATTTGTGCCAGCCCTCAGCCGGTGAATGGCGGTGCAGTGATGGCCTTAGGAGCACTACGATACCGCGCCGTCGCCAGTCCGGCTTTTATTCAGCGTTATCAGTTACATCAGCAGTTTGAGCAACGAATAGCCGCTGTACCTTGCCTGGTGTTTAATCAGGACGATCAGCTGCAACACCAATATCTGCAGCATATAGCGCAGACGACACCTCAACGTGTTCATTTGTGCCCTTCCTCAGAAGGTTTTTTAAAAGCCACGCTCGCTGGCTTAGGTTATGGTTTATTGCCGGAATTACAGATGCAGTCGCAGTTGGAAAGCGGTGAACTGGTGGAGTTAACGCCGGGTTATTTTCTCGACACAGAGTTGTACTGGCACTATTGGCAAAGCGAAAGCCCGCTGCTGTATCAGTTACGGCAGAATGTATTACAGGTGGGCAGGCGCAGCTTGTATCAGGCAACTGGTTGATTTTTTTACCCTGAACCAACACACAAGCCTAAAATTTTTGTCTGCATAAAACGCAAAGCGGTTGAATGGGTTGCCACACTAGTCTTTACTAAAGCGACAAAACATCCCCTGCACTAGTGTTGGGCCCACTGAGCTGATGACTAATGAAACTGGTCTTTTATTTCGTTCACTGCTTGCTGTTTTTCTGTTTTTTCTCTGATGCAAAAGAGACGGACAGATTAAAACCATTAGTGTTCAGCTATGTCAGCCATCCAATCATAGAACTGCATCTCAAACCCCGGATCTCAGAAGCTTATCGCAACCTCGGCTACAAGGTGCGTTTTGTAAATATGCCAAGCGATAGATTTATCCGGCAATTTGAATCAGGGGCTGTAGACGGCGATGTGGCCAGGCTAGGACAACTAACCACTGTTTTGCCATCTATGCTGCTGGTTTATCAACTTGATCAACTCGACCTGACCTTACAGTGCAGACCAGGCTTGAGTTGTACTGAAGCAGATTTAGAAGATCCGGAAAATCTACTCTTTATTCCGGCGCAGAACCAGGTCTTCAGTATGTTGCAGCTAAACTACAAAGCTCAGGTGTACACTGTGCGTGATTGGTCACAACTCATTGATTTATATAATGAAGGCAAGATAGACCGTTTTTTCTGGCTGGAAGGTCGCAAGCTAAAATCCGGCCAGCTTCCTCCAAGCTCCAGGCTGCTTATCAAAACACCGGAACTGAAGCTGTACCATGTGCTCCATAACTCCAACGCAGAGTTGGCCCCTTTAGTAAAAGCGGAGTTAGAAAAGATGAGACAGAAAAGAGCAGCGGCTGATCCAAAAGCAGAGCACAGCAATACCACAAAAAACTAAAAGCCAGCTCAACCTGGTGTTAGCAGGTTGAGCTGGCTTCTGGCTATTACTGCTTAGGTAACTCTTTTACACCCATATTAAACAAGGTGAAACCAAAAATATCCGCAGCTAATTCAATCTGCTTGGACACAGGCACGCCAGCACCGTGACCAGCATTGGTTTCAATGCGGATCATCTGTGGGTTAGGACCTGTTGCTTTGGCTTGTAATTCAGCGGCAAACTTAAAGGAATGCGCCGGTACTACCCGGTCATCGTGATCGCCCGTAGTCACAAGAGTTGCAGGGTAAGCCACTCCTTCTTTGACGTTATGCACTGGTGAGTAGCCTTTGATGTAATCAAACATCTCTTTGCTTTGCTCAGAGGTGCCGTAGTCATAAGCCCAGCCCGCACCAGCTGTGAAGGTGTGGTAACGCAGCATATCCAGTACACCTACTTGTGGAATAGCCACTTTCATCAGATCAGGACGCTGAGTCATCACAGCCCCCACCAACAAACCACCGTTCGAACCACCACGAATCGCCAGTTTGTTGCTTGAGGTGTATTTTTGTGCGATCAGGTACTCACCAGCCGCAATAAAGTCATCAAACACATTTTGTTTTTTCAGCTGAATACCAGCGTCATGCCAGGCTTTGCCGTATTCACCACCACCACGCAGGTTAGGCACAGCGTAGACGCCGCCCATTTCCATCCAGACCAAGTTAGCGACGCTGAAAGCTGGTGTCAGGCTGACGTTAAAACCACCGTAGCCGTACAACATAGTGGGGTTGTTGCCATCGAGCTGAATACCTTTTTTGTGGGTGATGATCATCGGCACTTTAGTACCGTCTTTGCTGGTGTAAAATACCTGCTTCGACTCGTAATCGTCACTGTTAAACTTCACAGCCGCTTTGTAATAGGTGCTGGTTTCGCCTGATTTTGGCTCAAAGGCAAAAGTGCTGGGGGCAGTGTTGTAGTTGGTGAAGCTGTAGTACAGAGTGGTATCTTTGGTTTTGCCAGCAAAACCAGACACAGTACCTAAACCCGGCAGCGCCACATCACGCACCAGCTTACCGTCGTAGTCGTATTGTTTGATTTGAGAAATCGCATCCACCATGTAATTGGCGAATAAGAAACCTGCACCTTTGCTGACATCCAGCACATTGGCTGTTTCCGGGATCACATCTGTCCATTTATCCGCAGCAGGAGCAGTCGCATCAATTTTGATCAGCTTTTTATTGGCTGCATTTAAGTTAGTAACAAAATACAAAGCGTTGTCACGGCTGTCGACAAACTCAAAATCGGCAGTGCCTTCGGCGTATAAAGTGACAAAAGCGCTGTCGGCTTTGGTTAAATCTTTTAAGAAGACTTTATTACCAGAGGTTGCGTTGGCGGCAGAGACGATCAGGTATTTACCATCATCCGTCACCACACCACCGACATAGCGGTGTTTTTCCGCATCCACACCACCAAAGACGACCGGATCGTCTTTTTGCGCTGTGCCTAACTTATGGTAATACAGCTTGTGCTGGTCGGTTTTGGCTGACAGTTCGCTGCCTTCAGGTTTGTCGTAGCTGGAGTAATAAAAACCTTCATTGCCTTTCCAGGACACGCCGCTGAACTTCACATCCACTAGTGTTTCTTCAATTGGCTTTTTGGTTTCTACATCGATAATAATGATTTTGCGCCAGTCACTGCCACCTTCAGAGATGGAGTAGGCCAGAATTTTACCGTCTTCAGAAAAAGACACGTCAGCTAAAGAAGTGGTCGCATCGCTGCTGAAGGTATTTGGATCTAAAAAGACTTCGGCTTCAGCCTCACCTTTTTTGCGGTACAGCACAGACTGATTCTGTAAGCCGTCATTTTTAAAGAAGTAGGTGTATTCACCTTCAATAAAAGGCGCGCCTACTTTTTCATAGTTCCACAGTGCTTCTAATCGTTGTTTGATCTGGTCGCGGTAGCCGATTTGGTCCAGATAAGCAAAAGTGACTTTATTTTGCTCTTTGACCCAGTTGCCGGTTTGTTCACTGCGGTCATCTTCGAGCCAGCGGTACGGATCCGCCACTTTGTTGTCAAAATAACTATCGACCACGTCACCTTTAGCGGTGACAGGGTAAGTAAAAGGATGAGCGGCCTGAGTTTCTGTCATAACTGTTTCTTGTGGTTTCGTGGTGTCACCTGGTTGGCCACAGGCTGTTAATAAAGCCAAAGCCACTGCGCTTAATGCGTATTTCATCTATCCTGTTCCCCGGATTTTGTACCCTTCTTCGTTTGAAATCCTTGTTTCAATTGAGAATAAGTAAGTGTTAATAAAATTCGTCAACGAGCATAACAAAACTGTTTCCTCAAAGCATCCTTTACGACAAATGACATGCCACAGAGGTTTATTCGCAGGCTCTGTTCATTTTATGGAATTTCCTGACGGAACTCCGGCCTAATCCCAAAGGCTGTTTTATGCTGATCATGCTGTTTTTGTGGGAGGGGTACGTATGTGCAGATTAAGTAGCTTGTTGGTGCTGCTGTTCAGCTGTTTTATTGCACAAGCGTCCGTCACTTTGCCTGTCGCCCCTCCAGCCACTTACCCTGGCAGCTGGCAACAGCAGCCTCTGGAGCTGTGGCAACAGCAACAACGTCAGTTTTATCTCAGTGCCCTGCTTGCTCCGGCCAGAACTACTCTGGCTGCACCACAACGGCTGCAACAGGAAAACAGAGGCAGTTATCAGGCCGAGCTGTGGCAAATTCCGTTAAGCCGTATCAGCCATAGCAAAGCCTTGTTGCTCAGGCCTCTCAACCACCCCGTAAAAGCTGCGGTGTTATTACTGCATGACCATGGTGCTTATTTTGTGATTGGCAAAGAAAAAATGATCCGGCCTTTTGCGGATTCAAAGATGAATCAACAGGCCAAAGACTGGGTGGATAAATACTACAGCGGCGTTTTTATTGGTGACGAGCTGGCAAAACAAGGTTATCTGGTACTGGCTGCTGATACTCTGGGTTTTGGCGAACGTGGCCCACTTCAGTACGAACAGCAACAGCAATTAGCAGCCAATCTGATGGTAACAGGTCATTCTCTTGCTGGTTTAGCCGCTTACGAGGACATGCAGTTAGCCCATTTTTTAGCAGAGCAAAACGATGTGCCTGCCGGAAAAATTGCGGCTATTGGCTTTTCTATGGGCGCGTACCGCGCCTGGC
>CAMLSF010000155.1 GCA_946482615.1 uncultured Chromatiaceae bacterium
CCTTCTTACTTGAAGCCGCAGCCGCGTTGACTGCGTGCTCTCGCCCCGGTCACATCGAGGCCTGGTATTTTTGTTGTCCGGCGACCCAGCTTTGTTGCACTTTGGTTTGCCATAAAGTTTCTGGTGCTACTTTGAAAATATCCCGGTCGATCAGAATAAAATCAGCCCACATGCCCGGAGCTAACGAACCCATGCTGTGATCCTGAAAGGCACCATAAGCCGCATCGACCGTAAAAGATTTTAACGCCTGAGTTAAGGTCAGGCGCTGTTCCGGCAACCAGCCACCTACAGGTTGATTTTGTTGATCCTGCCGGGTCACAGCTGCATGTATACCGTAAAAGGGATTGGCCAGCTCTACCGGATAGTCCGAACCCGCCACTATGCGGCTGCCCTGATCCACAAAAGTCTTCCAGGCATAAGCGCCACGTAAACGGGCTATGCCTAAACGATCGGCGGCCATATTTTTATCAGAGGTGGCATGAGTGGGCTGCATAGCGGGCAGAATATGCAACTGGGCAAAACGTGGAATATCTTTCGGCGAAACAATCTGCGCATGTTCAATACGGTGACGTCCCTGTTCCAGCTGCTCTTTGCTTGCCAGTTGTTCAAATCTGTCCAGCACCAGACGGTTGGTTAAATCCCCTATCGCATGCACATTGGTCTGAAAGCCCGCATCCAGTGTCAGCTTCATTACAGCGGTGAGCTTATCTGGTTGGGTCACAAACAACCCTTTTTGGCCAGGCTGGTCAGAATAAGGTTCTATTAAAGCTGCGCCACGGCTGCCTAAAGCACCATCGCCATAAATTTTCACCGAACGGGCGACAAAAATGTCGTCTTTATCCAGTAGTGGGCCTGCTTTTAACCAGTCGGCTAAATTCGGATCTGTCGCTGATAACATGGCGTAAATACGCAAAGGCAGTTTATTCTCTTTACGCAGTTGCTGATAACTTTGCAGGTTGGCCTGATCAATACCTGCATCATGAGTAGAGGTGATGCCTAAAGCCAATAAGTGCTCAAAAGCAGCATCTAATGCAGCTAAACGTTCTGCTTCGGATTGTTGTGGAATTTGTTTTTCCAGCAATAACATGGCGTTATCTATCAGCACGCCAGTCGGGTTACCTTCTTTATCGCGGATAATTTCACCACCTGGTGGATCTATGGTTTCTTTCGTGATGCCGGCCAGTTGCAGCGCTTTGCTATTGGCCCAACCTGCATGACCGTCCACCCTGGTTAACCAGACAGGTTTATCCTGAATACTTTCATCCAGTAAGGTTTTGCCGGGAAACTGTTGGGTTGGCCAAAGCACCTGATTCCAGCCCCTGCCCAAAATCCATTGGGACTGTGGATGAGCTTTGGCAAAAGCGGCCACCTGGGCCACAGCCTGAGCTTCACTGCTGCTGGTGCGTAAATCCACCTGATTCAGATTCTGACCTAAACCCAGCACATGGCCATGGCCATCAATCAGGCCAGGTAACAAGGTCTGGCCTTTACCGTCGATATGCTCAGCTTGGCTATAGGCCGCCACTGCGGCTTTATCACCACGAGCCAAAACTTTGCCGGTCTGGTTATCAAACACAAAATAGCTGAATTCTGTGATCTGGCCTTTTTCATCAAAGCCATAACCCTGAATATTGTGCAACACGACAGGTGCGGCTGATAAAGAGCCGCTGGCGATGAACAACAGACCTAAGATGGACGGAGTAAAAACACGCATAACAGAATTCCCTGGTTGGTCCGTCGCCGGACCTGCCGGGCTAACGGTATTTTTTCTTGGCTTTTTGCTGACGGATTTTTTCGCGTTCAGCTTTTTCAGCAGCTCTGGTGGCTTCCTCTAACTTAGCATTGTGCAATTCCTCTGTCACCATATCCGGCGTTTCCAGGCTAACGGGCCCAAACAGGCCTGCACGCAGTTCGGTAATTAAAATTGAACCGGCTTTTTGTAAATCCACCACACCACCTTTGCGCATACAGCCCCGGCGTTCCCCCAAAGCATCGAGTAAAGCCACATCGTTTTCGGGTTGTTCTGTCAGTTGGTAACGCGCCATCACTTGTTGTGGGTAGGCTTTGAGCAAATAATCAGCGGCAAAAATTGCTATATCCGCATAATCAAAAGCCGTATCTTTAATCGCACCAGTCACAGCTAAACGATAACCACAACTGGCCGGGCTTAACTTGGGCCATAAAAAGCCCGGGGTGTCGGTTAAGATCACATTGTTGTCCAGCTTGATCCGTTGTTGCACTTTAGTGACGCCTGCTTCATTGCCGGTTTTGGCAATAGAGCGGCCTGCGAGGGTGTTAATGAGGGTGGATTTACCAACATTAGGAATACCCATAATCATAGCGCGGGCACCCCGTACCTCTAAATTACGTTCTGGCAGCATCTGGTTGCACAGTTGTAACAAAGCCTTGATTTGTTCGGGGTTTTGCTGACTAATAGGAATGGCTTTAATGCCTTTTTCCTGTTCAAAGCGTTCAATCCACAAGGCAGTCACAGCCGGGTCTGCTAAATCTGCTTTGTTCAGCACTTTAATGACCGGAGTATCGCCACGCAGCTCGGGCACCAAAGGGTTTTCACTGGAAAAAGGAATGCGGGCGTCCAGCATTTCGATAATGATATCGACCTGCGGCATGACTTGCGCTATTTCTTTACGGGCTTTGTGCATATGGCCCGGGAACCAGTTTATCGACATAAAAACTCTCTTGGGTTAGCCGCTTAGCGGTTGGAACAGGAAACAATTCAATATTTTACGCTGTTATCCGCTTGGGCAGGAACTTTTTTCCGGCTTAAACCTCCGATTAGCAGCTTTTCACGTAGAAGAATCTCATATTGTACAAATCGGAGTCACAGGGAATGATGAAGTTGAAGTATCTCGCTGCTTTAGTTGCCACATTAGTTATCAGCGCCCAACCATTAATGGCGTCAGAATTTAAGCAGGTTCAGGTGCAACTGGAGCATCCGGCTAATGGTGATACCTTATTCATTCCTGGCGCCAAAGCGCTATTGCAATCGGGCCATTCGTCCGACAGCCGCTGGCTCAGTTGGGTCGACTTAACCACCAATACGGCAAAGCAGGTCCCTATCCCTGTGCAGGCACAGTTTTTCCATAAAGCTCAGCTCCAGGGCCAGCCGGGAGAGCAGCTTGTTGTTTTCGGTAGTCAGGGCGTCAGCGCTTTTAATGCAGGAGACAGCAGTTGGCAGCGTTTGTTTAACACCGAGTCCCTGTACCGCACTGTGGATGGCAAACGATTGTTCAAACTGGATTTTGTTTATGACTTTAATAACGATGGTTTATCCGACTTTATAGTGCCGGACTTTAACGCCCATCATCTGTATATGCAGCAACAGGACGGCAGTTTTACCAGGTACTCTTTGGCTGTGGATGCGAAGTCGCGTTTATTTGATGAGAACCCGGATTACAGTATCCGCAAAGCCCGTTTCCTCGATTGGAATGCGGATGGCCGCACCGATATAGCTTTTGCGATGGACGATAGCCTGCTGCTTTACCTGCAAACAGAAACTGGATTTTCTACAGAGGCTCAGACTGTAGCTTTGGGTTTGGGTTTAACACCTGACGCCCTGGCCGAGGTGCGGGGTGGGGATGGCCGAAGTTTTAAGGGGTTATCAATCAACAGATTGTATGAGGTGAAAGATTTAAATAACGACAGTATTGCGGACATCATAGTGCGTCAGGAACAGTTTGCCGATGCGGTGGAACAAAGTTATAGCTACCGTATTCATTACGGTAGTATTGAACAGGGCAGGTTGCAGTTTAAAGCAGAACCTGATGCGCGGATCAACACCAAAGGCATCCAGTCAGAGCCTGAATTTACGGATTTAAACAGTGACAAAAAACTGGATTTTTTCACCCCTGCTGCTGAGTTTGGTATTGGTACTTTAGTGCGTGCTTTACTGGCTGGCACTGCCAATATGGAGCTGCAATTTTTCCCTCAGCTGCCAAGCGGCAAATTCCCGGATAAAGCTGTATACCGACAGGACGCCACGGCTCAGGTCAGCATTGGCAATGCGCAGGTGAATTTACCTGTACTAAAAGTGCTGGTGTCAGAGCAAGCTCCGGCTTTGTTACTGATAGGGGATGAAGATCATCTGAAGTTGTATCAAAGCGCCAAAGAAAAACTATTCAGCAGCAAAAGTATCAGACTCAAACAGGCGATACCCCTGAACGGTATGTTGGCTTCTACTGCTGATTTGGATCAAAACGGCAAAATGGATTTAATTTTGCCTTTTACCCATTTAGATCCGGAGGCGGTGCGCAACCAGCTGCATTTTGTGTTGCAGCAATAAACTTAAGGCCGCAACCAGAGTTTCATTTGAGGGTAACCAGCCTCGGTTCCGGCAGCTTTACACATGCCATACCAGCTCAGCATAGGGTGGCCAAAACCCTGCCCTGTGGTGAACGCCTCGATGTAGGCCTCTGAGCCGCCTTTGTAACCTTCGGGATGGAACAAAAATTCTGGCGGCAAATTTAAATACTGCAAGGCGGCCCAGGACCAGGCAATAGCAGCCATTTCTTCAGCTGGTCCCTGACCAGCAGATTCATTGACATTGTCATTTAGCAGATGCCGGGTGGCTGCGGGCATTACCGCTATATGCCCGGCTTCATGCAATAAATCCCCCGGATAACTCAGTTGCTCCGGATCAATCAGCAAGGTGCCATTTTTGATCAGAACACCGGGTAAAAAGCCGGAAGCTGGCAAAGGCTCCAGCTGATAGCTAAGACCAATAGTTCTGAAAAAATCCAGCACCTGTTCTAACTCATTCATGTTATCCATACCTTTGCAGCAACTTATGGGATGTCTTTTTGGCGAAAGGAATTTTCCGGCCAGAGCTTTCTAAGTTCCTTTTTTCTGTTAGTCTGGATTTTATAGAGGAAAACCAGTGGTTTAGCTATGAGTATTTGTCATTTTTCTTTCCTTGGATATGCAGAGAATTATCGGCAAATCCAACAGGAATTGCCGCTGCTTGAAGCGCAGCCATGGACAGAGCATGTCAACAGGCGGGATTATCAGGGTGAATGGGACGTGCTGCCGCTGCGATGTGCTGCGGAACATCAATATGCCCACGGTATTTTGCAAAGTTTTACCCGCACTGACGCTGAAGATTGGGTGGATTTAGCTGTGCTCGGGCTGGCGCCAGCCCTGAAACACTTTCTGGCCTCCTGGCCTTGCCCCGTCAAAGCGGCCCGTTTAATGCGGCTGCAGCCACAGGCTGTGATCAAACCTCACCGCGATCACGGGCTTTGCCTGGAGCAGGGCGAAGCCCGATTGCATTTATGTCTGCAGTCCAATCCGCTGCTGCATTTTTATGTGGCCGGGCAAAGAGTGCCTATGCAGGAAGGGCAAATTTGGTACATCAATGCCGATCAAACCCATAGCGTTGAAAATCTGGGCGCTGGCAGCAGAATTAATCTGGTGCTGGATTGTGTGGTGACCCCCTGGCTGAAGGAGCAAGTCTGTGCAACAGCAGCAGAATAACGAACTTTTTAACAGCGCTTTTCTGGAGCGGTTTGGCCTTGCTTTGCTGGATTGCCCGTCCTCTGGTCTATCCAAACAGCTGGTAGACCCTGTATTGCATAAGCTGTGCGACCTGATTGATCTGGAATTGCATCCGGAATTTTTTACCGATCCAGATGCAACAGCGACAGCTTATGGCAAGGCCGTTTCCCCTACGACTGCAGCTCAATGTGCGGAAGACGCAGAGCGGGGCCGGGTTTTTACCCAGGGACTGTATCAGGCTATTTGTGATCAGCTGCAACTGAAGCCCACACAACCGGTGCGATTATTGTATGCAGGTACAGGGCCTTTAGGCTGGTTGTTATTGCCCCTGCTACCTCTGTTTACTGCACAGCAGTTGCAGGTAACAGCTTTGGACATTCATCAGTGGTCATTACAAAGTTTGAGGCGTCTGACCGATGGTTTTGGTCTGTCGGACCGGATTTGCGACTGGGTTTGTGCCGATGCCACTGCCTGGCAACCCAAATCAGCTCAGAGTTTTGATTTAATTCTGTCAGAGACGATGAAACATCTGTTGCAACAAGAGCCTCAGGTGCAGGTGTTTCGTCATTTACAGCAATTTTTAGCGCCACAAGGCCAGTTGATCCCACAACAAATTAAATTGGATGCCTATCTGGAGTGGACTGAACAACAACAGAAAAATCTGCAGTGGCTTGGGCCCTTATTTACGCTGGATTTAGCCTTATGCCGCACTTTGGCTGCTGGTGATCAGTCGGCTTTTTCTGGCGAATTGTGGTTGCCTGAGTTTGAAGCAGGGCCAGTGGATCTGAAGTTAACCACAGAGGTGCAGGTGTACCGGAGCCACTGGCTGAAAGAACAACAGTCACAACTTACCTTACCCCGTTATAAACAGCGGCTGATGCTGCAACCCGCTTCTGTTGTGCGCTTTCAGTATCAGCAGTTGGGTGAACCTGATTTTGAGTTTCAGTATACCGAGTTATGGCCAACCCTGTGTGAGAGCAGCGACACCAGTTGTGCCGGTTTATTCCATGCCAAAAGGTTATGGCAAAAGGCCATGCTTAAACGCTATAAAAAGTTGCAGGCTGATGTTGCAGAAGAGTGGGTGCTGGATAAAGCGCTACTGGATTTGTCTGGTATTGGGCTTGAACCCGGTATTCAGGCTTTGCATCGTTGTGGCCGGTTAAGCGACTTTGCTGCTTTTTTAACGCCTTATCTGCAGCAACTGGACCTCGATGCGCTGAATCAGCAGTTGCGGGATTTACAGCATCAATCCGCCACGCCACTGCCTGTGGTACTGACTGCTGAGCAACTGGAGTTCTGGCAGCGTGAAGGTTATCTGGTGATCCCGGGCGTATTAACTGCAGAGCAATGCCGGCAAAGCCGTGAGGTGATTTGGCAGTATTTACAGGCGGATCCACAGCAGAGAGACAGCTGGTATCAGAAAACCGACAAAATGCAGAAAATTATGCTGCAACTGTTTCGCCATCCTGTGCTGGATGCCAATCGTGACGTACCGCTGATCCGGCAGATTTTTCAGCAGCTTTGGCAGCGCACCGATTTAGTCATGACCACAGACAGAGTGAGTTTTAATCCACCGGAAACTGCAGTTTGGTCTTTCCCCGGACCCGATATGCATTGGGATGCGGAACTGATAGCGCCAGTGCCTTATGCCACTCAGGGACTGATTTATTTAACAGACACCGAAGAGCAACAAGGTGCTTTTAGTTGTGTGCCGGGTTTTCATCATCAGATTGATGATTGGATCAGAAACTCAGGCAAATCTGCTATGCAGTTGCAGCAGCAAAATTGGGCTGAATGGCCGGTGAAAGCCATAGCGGCCAAAGCGGGTGATTTAATTATCTGGCATCAGGCCTTGCCTCATGGTGCCAGTCCTAATCGTCATCATCTGCCCCGTATGGTGCAATACATCAATATGTATCCGGCAACTATGTTATCGGCCGCTAGGTCATGAACAGGCCGCAGCTGTACCAGCAACTACTGCATAATGAAGCACAATTGCGCTTTTTGTGGGGTTGTGAAGGACTGGAGCATTTTGTCCGTCTGATGGCTGATTTTTTACATTGGCCTGAGCTTGAATTTCAGCAGCTGCTGGTATTTTTGCGCGAGCAAAACCAGCAACTGGTGCAGCCTGATCTGGAGCTGTTCAGCCGGTGTTGGCTTCCTTATGCCTACAAAAGGGCAGGGCAACAACTACTGTGGATCCCGGCTTTTCAAAAACCTGAACAGCCTTTTCTGGAAGATGATCTGGTGAGCTGGCGGCAAAGTTTGCTGGCGCAATTGATCCGGCCTGTGACACAACTGCAGCCTTTATTGGCGCAACTGCAGAGCCTGCCAGTGGTGCAGCCTGAATTACTGATTTTCCATTGGTCCAGATGTGGCTCTACCCTGGTGTCGGGTTGCCTGATGCTGGAGCCAGAGTTGAAAGTCTTGTCGGAATCTATGCTGATCAGTGATGTATTACTGGACCCTGAGCTGAGTCCTTATCAGGCACAGTGTCTGGATTTGCTAGTACGGTTACAGGGCAGGTTCAGGCATCAGGAGCAACAGCTGGTGATCAAATGCAATGCCTGGGATCTGCAGCACTGGTGGTTATGGATTGCGGTATTTCCGCACAGCAGATTACTGGGGTTGATCCGACAACCTGAAGCTATTCTGACGTCCCACCAGCGAGTATCAGGCCGGCATATGGTGCGGCAACAACCAGAGCTCTGGTCCGGTATACAACAAGGACTGAGCTTATTGCAATACAGAGTCGAAGTGATCCGGCAGATGGCGGATTTTATGCTGCAATTACAACAGGAAAAGCCAGTGCTGGTGCTGGATTATCGGCAACTGGTCGCCACTTCAGCCACTGAACTGGCCACACTGCTGGGCATTCAGCTGGATGAGCCACAATCTATGGCCTGGCAAAAACGCAGAACTATGGATGCCAAGGCTCGGCAGACGGTATTTATCGCTGCCACACAAGACCCGGCAACACAGTTCACAGCGCTGGAACAACAACTGATCCGTGA
>CAMLSF010000156.1 GCA_946482615.1 uncultured Chromatiaceae bacterium
CACAATGAAGTTCAATATGGCCTATTCATTGTTGCCCTTTATCATAGGGTTGATGATGTTTTCTCAAAACGTGCTGCCTGGTATTTACGCAAAACAATATCAAATTCCACTCACCATGATTTCTTTAGTAATAGTTATAGGCCGGCTGACTGATATTGTTACAGATTTAGTTGTTGGCTACCTTTCTGACAGAAACTATACAAAAGTAGGTAGCAGAGTGCCCTTTATTGCAAGTGGTATTCTGCTGACCTGTTTAAGTTACTGGTTTTTATTCACGCCTCAAGAAGGTGTAAGTGTAAGTTATTTCGCCACCTGGTCTGTTCTTTTTTACTTAGGCGTAACCTTATACGCTATACCTTACGCCGCCCTGGCTGGCGAACTGGCAAAAAATGCTCACCAGCGCACGTCTTTGTATGGTTACAAGTCCATTGGCACCTATTGCGGCATTATTGCTTTTCTGTTTATTCCGTTGCTGCCAATCTTTTCATCTACAGCAGTGACCATCGAGACTATGAATTTTTCAGCTGTCCTGGCTATAGGTTTGTCAGTGCCTGCTCTTTTTATATTTTTGTACACTTTTGGTGGCGCCGGGAATAAAAAAATCAATCAAGATGAAAAAAATATACCACCTGTAAGTATCATGGAAGTAGTGAAGGGGATAATTAAAAACCGGCCTTTTTTAATTTTTATGATAGCCCATATTTCGATTAGCCTGGCCTGGGGTTGTTATGCAGGATTAGGTTTTATACTTATGGATTCTTATTTAGGCATAGGAGAATACTATGTTTTCATATTGCTTGCTTTTACCTTTTCAGCTTTTATTTTCTCTCCGGTTGCGGTGTTTCTTAGTGCCAGATTTGGCAGAAAAATTGCTTTTTGTATAAGTGGCTTATGTATCCTGTTGACAGTTCCGTTACTTCCATTTGCATTTAATGGGCATTACACCTTAGCCATCATGTTTATTGCGAATATACTTGTTGGTGCTGCCAATGCGATAGGATCTGTGACTGCACAATCGCTTGTAACAAATATCTCAGATTATGGTACCTTGAAGTCCCGCAGTGAAAGAAACGCTAGTTATTTTTCGTTTTTTGGAATTGCCAATAAGGCTGGATATGCAGCTGGTGCGGCCTTGTCTGTCGGCCTGGTCGGATGGTTCGGGTTTAACCCGGCATCAGAACAGCAGGCTCCAAATGTAGCGCTAGGCTTTGAATTAGCACTGATCTGGTTGCCAGGCCTGATGGCGCTTATTTCTATTATTTCAATGTCTCTTGTGCCTATAAATGAGCGTAGGCATGACGTAATAAGTCGCCGACTTGCCAGAATGCGGGCCAGGAATCAAATTGGTTAGGCAGTGCAAAAAGATGCAGACTTTAGATGGCACCAGTATGGTATTAGATGAAAAATGAAGGATAACTGGCTACAAAGATATACAAAAATGTATGACCTGGACCCTCTTAATTTACAAAATAAATTATCTTCTTCAGAAGAACTTTATTTCAAAGATGAGGCATTGTCCAAGCTGCATCTCGCCGTTGAAAATACACGCGCTACTCATTTCCCGGGCGTTGCTCTGGTCAAAGGGGAAAATGGAGTTGGCAAATCAACGTTGCTTCACCACTTTATAGCCTCCATTAAACATAAAAAGAATTTTGTTGCTTTTGCTAAAGTCAGCCGCCCCTCAGGTGCTGTTCCCTTTGCCTGCCTGATACAGGCTTTCCGACATGGCATAACAGAGTTTCTGTCCACTCCTGACGGGGAAAAAGGTTATTGGCAGAGGCAGTTTAAACACTTTCCTGAACTGAATAGTGTGCAGGCCCTTGAATGGATCCCTGAACTCGCCCGATTTTGTCAGGCAAATGAAAGTTCGTCAGAGACTCGTTTATACAGTTTTCAGGATGTTGTTTTGGCTTTTATTAAGGCTTTTTCCACTGCGACAGTGGGGCGTCCTTTGCTTGTCGTCTTAGATGATATCCAGAATTTAGACGAATCCAGTCAAGTGTTACTCCACACCTTACTGAACACTTCTCAAAAATTATCTTTTGTTCTGGTGTGTACTGTGCGGGCCGACTCAGTGCTTTGTGAAGCAGTGCAAAATTCATTACGTGACTCACTCTTGTACTCTGAGCAGTATCTGGATGCAGAATTGCTTCCTTTTACAGAGCGTCAGGTTCATCACGTATTGTCAAAAACATTAAACTGCAACCATCCTGATATTACACAACTCAGTCATATTGTGTTTAAAAAGACAAAAGGTTTCCCGGCACAAATTAAATTTTTGTTAAACGCTCTCGCACAAAACAATAGTGTGACTCGTGATCTCCATAGTGGGATATTGCTTATTGATAAAACAAGAGCTGCTGGTTTTGAATACAGTGAGATTTTTTATAAAGATGTGTTTAATAAGTTCTATGATCTTCCAGAGCCTACTCAGAAATTATTAAAATATCTGTCAGTGGTCGATGATGCTGTTAACAGCGATATGCTACTTGAAATTCTGGGCGTCAATCATTCGCAGTTTGAAAGTATGATACTGCCCGCACTACCATTGGATTGGCTGTCTGAGTCTGATTCAATTTACACATATCGACTGGATTTAGTTCGTCTGATTATTCATGCTTCAATTGAACGGCTTGAACATAAAAATATAATACTTCAGGCTGGAACTCGATGGCTGTCCAAGGCTTATATCTCTGATGATGAAACACTTATTATCCGGGCGCTGCAATATTTAATTCAGGTGCCAGAGCTGGTTATAAAGGAAAAAGAACCGGAACTCATTATAACCGCAGCCGTTAATGTGGCGATGAAAGCAAAGGCATCGCATGCTCTCACATTCAGCCAGAATTGTTTTAATCTGGCTCACACTCTGCTCACACACAATCCTGTAACCTACGGGATAGTCGCCAACGATATAAAATTAAACCTTGCCGCAGATGCGTTGCAGCGGGGTGAGTTAAACACATGTCAGCAATGGTTAGATAGCTCAGAGGGGTGTTTTAATTCAATACTACAGAGAGGTCAGGCTAGTTGTATAAAGTTAGAGGCACTGCTTGGTCGCGGCCAAATTCATGCTGCATTGGATTTTGGTTTGGAAGAGTTGGAACTATATGGGCTCACATTGTGCAGGCAGGTTAGCGATGAGCAGTGTGACGCGGCGTTTAGTGCAGTCAGTCTGCGGCTGAGTGAGCGGGATAAAGACTCTTTTCTGCTTGCTGCTCCTTGCTGCGATACTCAAGTTGAAGTGCAATGCCAACTGATGGTTTTGCTGCTTCATCCTGCAGCTGTACTTTCTCCTAATCTCAGGTTTTTACTTGTTTGCCATCTCCTTGAGTTGAGCCTTCTTTACCGTATGAGTAGTTTTACCTTAGTTGCCCTGAGTTGGTTTAGTGTGTTGATTGGCCACAGATATCAACAGTATCAACAGGGAAAACAATATTGTCTGCTCGTGAAGTCTTTGCTTGGACATCAGCAATTTGCTCAGAATAATGCAAAAGTTTGGTTAGCTTTGAGTCTGCAAAGTTGCTGGAGCAACTCCTTTTATTATTCATTGGATTGTATTGCTAGAGGGATCGATAAGGCACAAGCAGAAAATGATTTGATATCCGGCACATCCTTATCTTGTCATCGTTTTAGCCTCCTTCATGTGCAAGGCCAGCCTCTGAGCACATTGTTATTAGCTTCTGAACCAAGCCTCATTTGCGGACAAAAATTATCAGCATCCGGAATTTCAGATGTGATTATTTTGCAGCAAAACTTTGTACAGGTTCTTCAGAGTCTCAAGGGCGAAAGGTTTTGTGGTGAGCAGTTTACACAAGCTCTTGCAGCTATCTCTGTCAACAAAACTGTGACCGCCTATGCTGATAATGCCGCCTATCCGGCAGTTTCGTTTTACTATTGGTTTTACAAAGGTGTTCTGCATTATTTAGCGACAGAATTTTCAGAAGCCTGCAGTAGTTTTGAAAAGGCCAGTGATTTAACCTGGATAATGCCCGGGCATGTTTATTTATTTGAACTTGAGTTTTACCATGCGCTTGCTTTAAGTGCGTGTCATCAATCAAATCAGCATTCCACACTAACCAAATCCGTATTGCTGTCTTGCATCGAAAAGGTAGGACATTGGGCATCATTAAATCCAGAGACTTTCTCTGATAAAGCGCTGATCCTGAATGCTGAGTTAAAGAGAGTTGAGGGGGATTTTTTTGCTGCAATGGTGTTGTTTGAGCAGGTGATCAGTAGTAGCAAAGATGGTGATTTCCTGCAATACAAAGCGCTGGCACATGAACTTGCAGGACGTTTGGCCTTTGAATTCAATCAATTCACCAGTGCGAAAGCACATCTGAACCATGCCTTGTATTACTACAACAATTGGGGCTCCAGAGGCAAAGTCAAACAGTTACGGGAAAGTTATGTTCATTTACAACCAGAGGCTACCGACCAGACAACCATTCAGCCTGCATCGCCAGCTTTACAACATTGCGCTTCTGAAACAGGTTTTTCCGCTGTTTTAAATTCTATTCAATTCGACAAGGAGCCTGAAAATTTACTCAGGGATTTGTTAAGAGCAGCACTGGAACATGGCCAAGCCCAACGCTGTGCCTTAGTGAGTTTAGAAAACCCTGTACCTCTGTTATTAATGCGTGGTGACATATCTGAAGGAGAGAGCCGGGTTGATCATATACAGCAGGATATTGATGCTGCGGATTTTCCATTTTCAATATTAGCGGGCACTGTTAAGAGTAAACAACTGCTTCATGTTCGGGATTTGCATCAGCCTCCTTATGATGTGGATCCCTATCTGCAAGTCTGTCCTTTCGACGCCGCAATTAGTGTTCCTGTGGTATGTCGTGGTGACCTTGTTGGCATACTCTATGTTGAGTACAAAGGCCGGCACGACAGCCGTGATGAAGATCAGACGAGTCTTCTTATTTTTTTGGCAGCGCAAATGTCCGGATGCCTGGAAAATCTCCGGTTGCAAAAAATTGCTGAAGAGGCTGTCGCCGCTAAAGAGGCCGCTGAAAAATCGCTTAAAGTTTCCGTTGCCTCTCAGGCTTTGAGTGAGGAAATTGGGCAGATGGGGTGCTGGCGATGGGAGTTTGCGGAAAATGTAATCCATTGTTCAGAGCAGTACGGTCGTATATTCGGTCTTGAGCCAGGCAGTAAAGTCATAAGTTTTGAGACTTTCTGTTCTGTGGTGCATCCGGACGACATAGAGGCGGTCAAGGAAAGTTTATATCAATCAATTGCTCATCAAAAACCTATTCATACAGAGTATCGGCTGCTGAAACCGAATGACAGCATTACCCACATTCTGGGGATTGGAAAACCAACTTTAGTAGAGGGCAAACTTTTTGGATTCATTGGACTTGTGCTTGATATCACTGAACGTAAAGTGTCTGAAGATGCACTCAGATTAGCCCAAAGTGATCTCGCCAGATATTCGCGAATTAGTACAGTTGGTCAGTTAACCTCTTCTATCGCTCATGAAATCAATCAGCCTTTGATGTCTATTGTTGCCAACGCCGGGGCAGGTTTACGCTGGTTACATCGCACTAGCCCTGACTTGCAGCACGTCAGCGCCAGTTTGCAGGCAATAGCGACAGAAGGGCAAAGAGCAGGCGAAATTGTCCAGAGTTTACGGGCTTTAACTAAAAACACCAAAGCAGAACTGACGGTGCTGGATATACATGATGTGTTGAATCATATTGTGGCTATAGCCCGCGGTGAGATGGCAAGGCGTAAAGTCGCATTGGTGTTGCAGCTGGCTGCCGAATTGTCCGATATTCTCGGCGATATGGTGCAGTTACAGCAAGTGATGCTGAATCTGGTAATGAATGCCATCGAAGCTATGAGCGAAGTCACAGACAGGCCCAGAGTATTAACTATCTCTACTTTTACAGAAGATGATCAGACTATTGTTATCCGGGTGGAAGATACAGGCCCAGGCATTAACGATGAGACAAAAGCGCGGCTGTTTGACGCCTTTTATACGACGAAAAAAGAAGGTATGGGCATGGGGTTGACTATTTGCCGGTCTATCGTCGAAAACCACGGCGGGCGATTGACTGCAGAGGCCAGACTTCCGCTTGGTACAGTCTTTTCGTTTTCTCTGCCACTGGTCAAACCCTGAATGAACAATGTTAACGGAGAAAAACAATGAGCGGCTTGGTGATAGTAGTGGAAGATGAAGATCAGGTAAGGTCGGCACTGGTAAGCTTATTGCAATCTGCTGGTTACACAGTGCGTGATTTTGCATCTGGTACAGATTTTTTGAACAGCACTATGCCAGACACTCCGGCTTGTTTGCTGTTGGATATGCAAATGCCAGACTCCAATGGTATGGACATTATTGAACAACTGGCCAGCACACAGGCCCGAATTCCGGTGATTTTTATTACAGGATACGGTTCTATTCCTCTGAGTGTGCAGGCGATGAAAAAGGGCGCCCGTGAGTTTTTAACCAAACCTGTTTGCCCTGATGCCTTGCTGGCTGCCGTGGCTGAAGCTTTAACATCCGATCAGGCCAATCTGCAGCATCGTATTGAACAGTGTGAGCTGGCGGCCCGCTACAATTTGCTGACTCCCCGTGAGCAGCAGGTGCTGGAGTTTATTATCGGTGGTTTGCTGATCAAACAAATTGCGGCTGAATTAGCGGTCAGCGAAATTACCATTAAGGTGCACAAAAAGCAGATCATGAACAAAATGCGCACCAAATCTATAACCGATCTGGTGCGGATCACAGAACGCTTACATATAACTCAGGCCAGAGGTCGTTAACTACTCTGGCTAGTTGGCCTCATGTTCCAGACTGCGCTCTATGCGCTGGTCCGGGATCAGCCAGAGTATGGCGATGGCGATGTAAATAGCTAAAGCCAGCCACTGTGAAACAAAAGACAACAAAGTGCCTGCCAAATAAAACACCATGGATAAGCGGCCTTTCCAGTCTTTCCCTACTGCATATTTCAGCCTGGATTGCTCGCCTTGCGACACAATGATCCGGTGTTGCAACATCCAATACGCAAAAGATGTCATCAGCAACACAAAACCATAAAGCGCAACAGGCTGGGCTGAAAACTGACTTTCTCCCATCCAGGCCGTGGTAAAGGGGATCAAAGATAACCAGAATAACAAATGCAGGTTGGCCCAAAGGATCGAGCCTGTCACTTTGTCACAAACATAGAGCATATGATGATGGTTGTTCCAGTAAATACCTAAGTAGATAAAACTCATCACATAACTAAAAACTACCGGAGCCAGAGGCCATAAAGCTTCGAAGTTATGTCCTGTGGGTATGTGCATTTCCAGCACCATAATAGTGATAATAATGGCGAGTACGCCGTCAAACAGGGTTTCCAGTCTGTTTTTACCCATTCAATCCACCCTTCGCTTATCAGCTCAATGTTAAGGAATTTCTGCTGTATCACTCTACTGAGTCTGGCAATTAAATGTACCTATACATAGGCATAATAGGTGGCTTTAGAGGCGTGCTCTAGTATCAGTGCAGCTGAGCTGGCAGAGGCCAGAACAGCCCCGGATC
Source organism: uncultured Chromatiaceae bacterium (assembly GCA_946482615.1). The sequence continues at coordinate 7,538 of CAMLSF010000156.1, forward strand.
TGCAATCACCAGATGAATAAGGAATGATCGGATGACAACTATTAGCGCGAAAGACGGTACGAAAATTTTCTACAAAGACTGGGGCTCAGGCCCTGTGGTGGTGTTCAGTCATGGCTGGCCACTAAGCTCTGATGCCTGGGAAGATCAGATGTTTTTCCTCGCATCACAGGGATATCGTTGTATCGCCCATGACCGTCGTGGTCATGGCCGCTCGGAGCAGGCATGGGTTGGCAATGATATGGATACCTATGCCGATGATTTAGCCAGCCTGATTGAGGCTTTGGATTTACAGGATGTCACGCTTGTAGGGCACTCTACTGGTGGTGGTGAAGTCACCCGTTATGTAGGTCGTCATGGTTCATCACGGGTCAAAGGTCTGGTATTAGTTGGCGCTGTGACACCCCAGATGGGCAGATCAGCAAACAACCCGAATGGTGTACCTATGGAGGTTTTTGATGGTATCCGTGCTGGTGTTTTGGCCAATCGTCATCAGTTTTTCCGTGATTTGACGGTACCATTTTTTGGTTTTAACCGCCCGGACGCTCAAGTCTCCACCGCCTTGCAGGATGTGTTTTGTTATCAGGGCATGTTAGCTGGCTTAAAAAATGTGTACGACTGCATTCAACAGTTTTCAGAATCAGATTTTACTGAAGATCTGAAAAAGGTCGATGTACCGGCTTTAGTGATCCACGGTGATGATGATCAGATAGTGCCAGTTGAAACTACGGCGGTAGCTGCAGCCAGACTGTTGAAAAATGCCACATTAAAGCTTTATCCGGGCGGCTCTCACGGTTTACCTTCAACCAATAAAGACCAGATCAATCAGGATTTATTGGCTTTTTTACGTTCTTAACTCATTCAACGCTGAGTGAATAGAGAAGGGAGTTTTAATGACTCCCTTGTTTTGCCTCAGTCCAGTCTTTATACCTTGGTATACTGGTGTTTTGCCGGTGTCTCGCAGATAGTAGACAATCTGTTCAGGCTA
>CAMLSF010000157.1 GCA_946482615.1 uncultured Chromatiaceae bacterium
AGTGCGTGGCACAGCCTGCAATAATTCAGGACTGTAGTGATCAATATAAGCAGTAGCCTGGCCTAAGGTCAGTCCAGCTAATTGCTCTGTCTGTATTTTTGTCATAGAGCCTTCTTACGGGAAGCTATAGCGATATTGATTGCGTCTTGTCACAGCAATGGCTTGGGAATACAACCGCAACCAAGTTAGAATGGCGGCAATTTTAGCACAGAAGCGAATCACCATGCCGGGCCAATTCCATCAGCAATTTGCACAATTTGTAGAGTCTTATCATAAAAAACATCCAACACTACTTAGTTGGGCCGACCCTGAACAGGAATCGCCTTGTCAGTATGGTGAGGTGGCGGAGGGAGAAGTACATTGGCGTCCGGTCAAAGCTGAACCTGCTTTGGATTTAACTAAAACCCAACAAGCGCTGGAACTGGAGTTCCCGCAGCAGCTGATTAGCTTTTACACCAGCTATTTTGGTGGCGGTTTAAAGGTTCAACACGAAAGGGGAGAGCTGGAGCTGTTAATGAGCTGGCATCAGGCTGATTTTGAACGGCTGCAACAAAATATCATTGCCCATATTCTGATGAAAAGGCGCTTAAAGCAGCGTGAGACTGTATTTATTGCCGCTACTGATCACGACGATTATCTGATTTCGGTCTTAGTGGCGACAGGCGAAGTCTACTTAGAGAAAGTAGGGATGGAGGTTAAAGATCTACTGGCCCCGGACTTCGATACTTTTTTAACTCAGCTAAGTTTTTAAGCTGATTCAGGGCTGACAGTCAAAAGCTATATTCGACAGGAGCTGGCAAGGTTCACAGCAAAAATCAAACAGACCATGCCAGCTTTGACCCAGTTTCCAGTCAGCACCACAAGATGGGCATTTTTTGACTGCATCCAAAGCGCAATCTGCGCTGCTGCCGCTGTACAGATAATAATAAACCGGCTTATTCAGCTCTTTACTCAGTGCTCTGGCCTGTTTATACCCTTGTTGATTTAAAGCACTGTAAAAGCCCTGCACACTTTGTTCGGCACTTTTAAACAGCACCCTTGACTGCTGCATCTGAATTTCATCCAACGCCTGATACTGCAATTGCCAGCGCACCAGAGACTCAAAATCTTCACCAGTAGTTCTGCCCACTTTATACAAAGGCACAGGGGCAAAATGTTCTGCGCAGTACAGCACTGAGTTAGTGGCGGAAAAACTACAAAATAAAATCAACGCCTGATGATTGGGGCAAGGGTCTGTATGATTGGACATTAAGTCATCGCCCAAAATTGTCAGTTTTGGATAACTTAAACCCACCTGCTGCAATTGCTCTAACGCATAAAGGCCAGCTTTGCTGTGTGATGTTTTGTCTAATGCATCAGAAAGCGGCAGCACCACCCTGCTGAAAAAGCTGTCTTTGGCCTGATAAGTGGGGAATTCACGGCCTAAAATCTGGCCCTGGAAAATCAGCTTTTCCAGATAACAACGGACCCCCTGTTCTGCTGCAGCAAAGCTGGTATCGGCAATAATTTTAAATTCCAGCTCTGCAACTAACATCAGATCCCCAGCTTTTTGATGATCAGATCAAGTTTGGCTTCGATACGGGCTAAATCTGCTTTGATATCAGAAGGTTGTTCACTGGCTGCAGCTTGTTGTTCAGAGCTTTCTTGTACCAGGACAGCACCATTACGCCATGCCTGATAAGCCTGCAATAAAGCCGGACTCATAGTAGCAGTACCTAACCGGGCTTTTACCAGAGCCAGACTGGGTTCTTTACCTTCTTGTTGCAGCTGGACTGCAATTTTGGCGACTTGTTGGCTGAGTTGTTCCATTATTTTCTTTAGTTTCACTAAAATTTAGTGAAATTTACCATCTAAGTTGTTCATGCCACTAGTGTGATTTTGTAAGTCATTGTTATTTAATGATTTTAAAAGTTGGCCCCAGTTTTGCTTTTGACTATCAACAAGTTAAAACCAACAAGTTAAAACTCTAAGGGAAAAAACAATGAATTATGTAAAAGTATTAACAGTAGCTGCAGCGATGATGGCGTTATCTGGTTGTGTTGTGGCTATAGGGGACAATGACGAGCATGACAGCAGCAACAATTCGTCATGGAAAAAAACACAAAAACTAAATAATCAGGTGATCAGCCAGTTAAATCTGGGCGACGAATTAGCTTCGGTGCGTGGTCAGCTGGGTACTCCGGATTTCAGTGAATCATTCCGTGACGCTGGCAATGAAACAGTGGTGCTGTTTTACCGCACTCATCATGAACACAGTGACGGTGAAACCAGCAAAGACGAATGCACTCCACTGGTATTTAAGAATGGAGTCTTAACAGGTTGGGGCGACAAAGCCTATCGTCAACTGTAACAATCCCTGGACCAGGGAAGTACTGCCTCTGGTGGTGCTTCCCTTTATCTCATACAGTTATCTGAGCATGACATTCAACTGGTCAATTACATCACTCCAGTCAGCATCCTGTTTTAAGTTCTCAGTTAAAAAACTGGCCTGAGCATCAGTCCAGAATGACGCCTGCGCCAGAGACATATCCGCCGGAATTTTATGACTGGCAACAAAAGCTTTTATGGCCGAGGGGCTATTATCCAAACCCAGCTGAGCAAATAAAGTCGCCATATCGTGTGTGGTCATATCCATTTTAAGATCCTTTGGTTAATGTGAGTTATATCAAGTGTAGTAGCCTGAAAGGGCTGATGCATTGGCAATCTGCAGCTTCGCTGCTATGTTGATACTCAAACTAGAAGAATTAACAGGGACATACAATGCCAAATCAACCTGCTCTTGATCTGAACCAGCTTAAAGCACAGTTGTTAACTCCTGATGAATTGAAATTAGCCGCCTCTTTGTTGTACCAGTCTTATCATGACGATCCTGTGTTTATGGATATTTTTCAGGCGGATAAAAGCGACTATGAACAGCGATTAAGAGCAGCTATTCGTGAAGAGCTGAATGTGTTCTGGCAGGAAGAGCAGCCTGTAATAGGTATTTTTATTGAGCAGCAGCTGTTAGGTGTGGCTTGTGTTACTGAGCCTGGTTCTAAATTGAGTGGCGACAGATTCTGGCACTGGCGGTTAAAAATGTTGCTGACAGCAGGTTATGTCTCCACCAAACAGTTATTAGAAAAAGAGCAGCGTATTCATGCTGCTATGCCGGTGCAGCATTACCATATGCTGGCCTTTATCGCCATTTCTCCTCAATACCAGCATTTGGGCTTAGGGCATTATTTAATGCATGCCGTGGATTCGATCGTAGAGCAAAATCCGTCCTCTTTGGGCATAGGTGTTTTTGTCACGCTGGAGAAAAACAAAGCCTTTTTTAGTGCGGATCATTATCAGCAGGTGACAGAGTTGAATTTCAGCAAGGTCAAAGGTACTTTAATGTTCAGACCAAGACAAAGCAGTCCTTTAACTCTGGTGGAGTAAACACAGATGTCCGGCTTTCGCAGTTTTTCCGAGTTTTATCCTTATTATTTATCTGAACATAAAAACCCCGTTTGCCGCCGCCTGCATTACATAGGGTCGACTTTAGTGCTGGCGATTCTGGCCACTTTGACTGTCACTGGTTTATGGGGCTATTGGTGGCTGATGTTAGTGGCAGGTTATGGTTTTGCCTGGGTAGGCCACTTTAAATTTGAACATAACAAACCCGCCACCTTTAAATATCCGTTTTATAGTCTGGCGGCAGATTGGGTGATGTATAAAGATTTTCTGACCGGGCAACTGGAGCAGAAACTACAAAAACTGCCTTAGATCCGGTAAGGCGGTAACTGAAAACTTAAATAACGCAGGCCGGATAAACGCAGTTCGGCCTGATAACGACTTTCGCCATCGCCGCTAAAATCTACCTGATAGCTGGTAAACCAGCGCCATCTGTTGTCCAGCTTAGAAAACTGATGTTTGCCTCTGGCACATTCGAGAAACTGTAATTCCTGCTGTTTACACAGATGTTTGGCCAGCTTGATTGCTGTTTCATCCTGCTTACGTTGCAGCAAAAAAGCGTAGACAAAAGCCATACCTAACAATAATAACCAGACAAAATCCATCACTACTCCTTTGGTTTGAACCAGCATAATGGCGGCGCTGATAGGTTTTTGCAAGGCAGCTCAGGCTCATGCTGTGATAAAATCTGCGCCAGGTTAAGCGGAGCGGCATTAGCATGTACCCACAGGTTACAGATTTATTAAATCAGATTGAAAGCGAATTAAAAGCGGCAAAGCTTTGGGCTTCTATTGCTCCCAGCTCTGAGGCGATGCAAAGCACAGCGCCATTTTTTTGTGACACTATGCCACTGGAAAACTGGCTGCAGTTTGTGTTTTTGCCTCGTATGCGGGCTTTAGTCGAAGGTCGTTTGCCTTTACCCCGGCAAATTGCGGTGTGCCCTATGGCTGAAGAGGCATTTAAACATCTGGACAACCGCACTTTGCTGCTGATTAATCGTATTGCAGATTTGGATGAGTTATTAAGTGGTCAACGTGAGCAAACAATTGCCAGAGCCTGAGTTTATCACTGCCCCTGTACTGACGATTTTGTATCAGGACGAGTTTCTGGTGGCTATAGATAAACCTGCTGGCATGCTGGTGCATCGCTCCTTTTTGGACAGACACGAAACTGTTTTTGTGATGCAAACTTTGCGTAATCAGTTAGGCCAGCATGTGTTTCCTGTGCACAGGCTCGACAGGCCAACCTCTGGTGTGTTGTTATTTGCTTTATCCGCCGATGTTGCCCGTTTACTGACGGAGCAGTTAACAGAACAGCATTGGCGCAAGTTTTATCTGGCGGTGTGCCGTGGTTTTGTTAAACAGGCTGGTATTTTGGATTATCCGCTGAAAGAGCAGCTGGATAAAATTGCTGACAAACAGGCCAGTCAGGATAAAGACAAGCAGGAAGCGATAACAGCCCTATGGCCTTTAGCCCGGGTTGAATTACCTATTGCTATAGGCAAATATCCGGTGGCACGTTATTCCCTGGTGGCTTTACAGCCTTTAACAGGGCGTAAGCACCAGCTGCGCCGGCATTTATCGCATTTACGCCACCCTATAGTGGGCGATACTACGCATGGCGAAGGTAAACATAACCGCTTGTTTGCAGAGCATTTCCATAGCCAGAGGTTGTTGTTAATCGCTAAAAGACTGGAGTTAATACATCCGGTCACCGGTGTCGATTTAGTGATCGAAGCCCCACTGGGCGAAGTAGAAAAGTTATTTAAAACATTCAGTTGGCCCACAGAAGAGAGCTGGTACAGCAATTTTTTTCAGCGCTCAGAGTTAACAGGCCTAACGCCTTTGTAAAGTGATAGTTATAAAGCAGGGGATCTATGAAAAAAGTAGCCATTATGGTCGGTACAGTGTACGGCGGCGCTCAGTTTGTTGCCGAAGAAGCAGAAAAAATTTTACAGCGCAAAGGTTATCTGACTCAGCTGAACCCGGAGCCTAAATTGAACGACGTATTAGCTTTTGCGCCGGACATCTGGCTGGTGATCACCTCCACGACAGGTCAGGGCGATATTCCGGATAATTTGTTGCCATTTTTTATCGATGTAAAAGACAGATTCCCGCTGTTAACAGGAAAAAAATACGCAGTGATTTGTTTAGGGGACAGTGGTTATGGCGATACTTTTTGTGGTGCCGGCAAACAATTTTCAGAGTTACTCTCTGAATTACAGGGCACAGCTTTAGCTCCGGCCTTAGAGATTGATGCAGGCGAACCCCTGCAGGCTGAAGATCTGGCTTTACCCTGGGTAGAGCAGCAGTTCTAAAATTTTACATACTCTTTTAACAAAGCCATAGTGTCTTTATAAGCAAGGCTTAACGCCGCTATGGCTTCCTGCTCTGATTTGATATTGGTGTAGCCTATCACCAGGCCATACCTCTTATTTTTTTGCGAATACCAGCCCGATAGCGGAAACACCTGCAGGTTAAAGGAATTCCATAATTCAGCCAGCTGCACATCCTGCACCCCTTGTTTTAAAAACACTACTATATGCATGCCACCATCAGTATGCTCGTAGTCAAACAGGCCCGGGTAAACAGTGTCCAACGCCTTGTATACCATCATGCGTCGTTGTTGATACAAAGCCCGCATTTTTTTCAGATGTTTAAAAAAATGGCCTTCGCTTAAAAACAAGGTGAGGATTTTTTGTGGCAACAAAGGCTGGCTGGTTTCGATAATTTCGCCTGTTTCTTTAAATTTGCCGATAAGTTCAGACGGCATCACTATGTAGCTGACCCGCATCGACGGCATAATGGTTTTACTAAAAGTGCCGACATAAATCACCCGATCATCAGTGTCCTGACTTTTCAGGGCTGGTATCACTTTTTTGGTGTAGTGAAACTCACCGTCGTAATCATCTTCAATGACCCAGGCTTTGGTCTGTGCTGCCCACTGCAGTAGTTGCTGGCGCCGTGGTAAAGATAAAGTAACGGCCAAAGGGCTGTGGTGCGCTGGGCTTGTGATGACAAACTTAGCGTCATGGTGGTGCTGCAGCAAATAATCAACATTTAAACCCTGGGCATCAACAGGGGCGTAATGCAGGTTATGCACTATACGTTTCAGCAGCTTTTGACCAAAAAAGTAGCCTGGATCTTCGAAAATACATTTGTCATTTTGCACACTCAGCGTCTGCAAAATTAACGCAATGCTGCTTTTATAACCGCTGGTGATAAAAATCTGCTCAGCTTTGCAATTTAAACCCCGTGAAATATTCAGATAATTCGCAATAGCCTGACGTAAAGGCGGGTGGCCCATAATGGGTGGGTTCAGCATTTCCTCTGGCTTCATAGCACGAATGGCTTTACCTGAGAGTAGCAGCCATTTTTTATAGGGAAATTCATCCAAAGACGGAATACCCAAACGAAAATAGCCTTTGTTATCCCGCAGATCGATAATGTGTTTTAAGCTTTTATCCTCTAACACTAACAGTGGCTTTTCGGCAGGCTGTTTTTTAATAAACAGCTCCGGATTGACTATAGTGCCGCGTGCGCCACGACTGATCAGATAACCTTCGCCAATCAAAATATCGTAGGCCGCTTCGACCGTCTTTTTTGCAACCCCTAAATCTTCTGCTAATACCCGGATCGACGGCACTTTTTCGCCGGGTTTTAACGTGCCTGAGAGAATACTTTGGGTATAACGCTGATAAATTTCTTTATAGCCCATTAAGTGTCCTACTTAGTTTCTTGGTTCTTGTATCTTCTGAGTATGACATCCGGCGCTAAAATGAGCGACATCAACAGAAGATTTAATGATGAGGAAGAGAGAATGAAGCTGCTACACATCAAAGTCAGTCCAAATCTGCAAGGCTCGTCATCACGCCGGGTATCGCAGCATTTGCTGGAGAAATTGCAAAGCAATTATCCAAAGCTGACAGAACAAGTGCTGGATTTATCGGCACAGCCTCTGCCTCATCTGGATGCGCTGACGACTGGTGCCTTTCTGACCAAACCAGAAGACAGAACAGCAGAGCAAAAGCAGGCGATACAACTGTCCGAGCAGTTAGTGGATATGTTGCTGGAAACCGACATTTTGCTGCTGTCATCCCCTATGTGGAATTTAGGTCTGCCGTCTGTATTAAAGGCCTGGTTTGATCACATCACCAGAGCGGGCCGCACTTTTGCCTTTACCAAAGAAGGCACCAAAGTGGGTTTGGTGACTAATAAAAAAGTCTATGTAGTGGTCTCCAGCGGCAGTTGTTTTACAGAAGGGCCTTTTGTCAATGACGACCAGTTTACGCCTTATATCAAAGTTGCTTTGGCTTACATAGGCATAGAGGACCTGACTTTTATCAGAGTAGATGGCACTCATTTCCCTCTGACCAAAGACACAGCTTTACCAAAGGCGCTGAGTGCAGTTGATGTATTAACTGTTTGATTATTTAACCTTTAATTACTTTTAACTTAAAACCGGAGCACGACCATGAGCAACAGAGTCAATCACTTTCAAACTGTACCAAATCTGACCAAAGCATTAATAGATGCCAGTATGGCGTCTTACAAAAGCTCTATTGATGGGCTTATCAAAAGCCTGATTGATATCAGAGCTTCCCAGCTGAACAGCTGTGCTTTTTGTCTGGATATGCATATCAAGCAAGCCAAGATTAAAGGCGAAAGCGAGCTGCGTTTACACCATGTAGCCATTTGGCGTGAATCCCCATTGTTTAACGCTAAAGAGAAAGCAGCTTTGGCGTTAACTGAAGCTTTAACCCGGATCCCGGCTATTGGCATCAGCGACGAGCTGTACCTTTCTACCAAAGAGCATTTCTCTGATGTGGAAATTTCTGAGCTGACCTACGCTATAGGTTTGATTAACTTCTGGAACCGTATGCAAATTGTGGCACAGATGGAACCCGGCTCACAGGATGCAACTTTTGGTTTAACCAAGGCAGTGTTTAACTAAGACTGTTTGAATTAGCTTTAAAATGCAAAGCCTAAGCTAGTTTGAAAATGGGGTCAGATC
>CAMLSF010000158.1 GCA_946482615.1 uncultured Chromatiaceae bacterium
GTTGCTGAGGCTATTCGTAGGGAAATGGAATTATTGCCCTGGGAAACGGCCTATGTTGAAGCTGGGAAACCAAAAAAAACAGATATGCGTAAAATGGACAGAATGCAACGACAGCAAGTATTGCAGCAGGTTGTACTTTCTGCACGCGAAGACAAGTATCAGTTTTGCTATGACACCTACATGCTCATTACCCATTATTTGCAAAAAACCAATCCACACAGTGTATTGCATGCCTTTGTAGAGCATTTATGTGGTGAAGCTATGTTGCAGTTTATGCGCGAGATCACTGGTGCACCACACATTATAAAAGCGGATGCGCAAGCGAGTTGCTATTTGCCCGGACACTTTTTAAAGCAACATGACGATGATGGAAAACCCAGTAATCAGGAAAGAATAGTCGCATACACCATAGGATTCAGTGCGCCCTGGCAAGCGCACTGGGGTGGATTGTTGCATTTGCAAAACGAAGCGGGTGAAGTAGAGCAATCGCTGATACCAAGTTTTAATACCCTCACTATATTCTCTGTGCCACGACAGCATTTTGTTTCTCAGGTGGCAAGCTACTGCCCTGAGCCACGTTTGAGCATTGTCGGCTGGTTTCGCAGTGATAGAAACTAATGGACAACATTATGAATACATTATCTTCTGAAGAGCTTCAGCGACAGGCTGAAGAAGGTGTTGCCGGGGCTCAGCTTCAGCTGGGCCTGCTTGCGTTAAAGCAAGACGACTTCCGTACAGCTTTGCATTGGTTACATAAAGCCGCTGAACAAAAAATACCTAAGGCTGCTGAGGTGATTGGTACTTTATTATTAACAGGACAAGGTGTACGACAAAATGCTGAATTGGCTTTTGAATATTTTCGCAGTGCGGGTTTAGGCGGAGATGCTCAGGCCTTATATCGTTGTGCTGAACTTATGTATCGTGGTAAAGAAATTAATCAGGATCAAGTCGGAGCTTTGGATTGTCTGATTGCCTCAGCACAGCAAGGATATCCATTGGCGTTGCGTGCTGCAGCGTTTTTTCTCTCTCGTCAAAGTAAAGCTCAGTTGGCCGAGGCTTGCCTTCGTTTGGCGGCTTATGCAGGAGATCCCTTTAGTCAGCATAGTCTGGCTTTGTTGCTGGAGAAGCAGGAACCGGCTGAAGCTATGCATTGGTTCGGTTTAGCAGCAAACGAGAAATTAAGTCAGGCTAAAGCGAGATTTTTACAGTTGCAGCACAACTCAGTAGTCCCGGCGCCACGTCAGTCAGAAGATCTGGGCGAAATTTTTGAACACGTCAGGACTCAGCTGTCAGATTTAACTATCCCTCAGATCACATCAAGCTTTGAGGCCAAAACGCTGAATGGAAGTCCAAAAGTGCAAGTGGTGGAGCAGGTCTTTGATCAAATGGAACTGGATTATGTGATCCATCATGCGACCCCTATGCTTGAACCTGCCCAGGTGGTGCATGACAACGCCAGTACCAGTTATCATCACTATCGTACAGGCCAGACGGCAGCGATAGGAGGCCGTAATCTGGACATAGTGCTGTTCTGGTTACATGAACGAATTACCGGACAAATAGGCTTAACTCAGGCGCAAGCTGAACCTGCCGCTGTGATTCAGTACCTGCCGGGTCAGGAATACAAAGTCCATCTGGATATTTTACCTGTGGGTTCTGATTTCGTACTGCCTGCACAAGGTGGTCAGCGCCAGGTGACCGCACTGCTGTATTTAAATGACGATATGCAAGGTGGTGAAACGGCTTTTCCTAAGCTGAACTTATCAGTCCGGCCAGTCAGGGGCTCTTTGTTGGTATTCCATAATTGTGATGAAGAGGGGGAGTATTATCCTGACAGCCTTCATTCAGGCACTGCCGTAGAGCAGGGCGAAAAGTGGGTTATGTCCTGTTGGTACAGGCAATTTGCTTTGCCGGGGCGCCAGTCTTAACGTCGAAGCTCAGGAGCTTGCTCCTGAGCTTTTTTATCACAGGCTTTACAGCGTTGTGACGCTGGATCGAATTCCAGGCGTTCTGCTTCAATCTGCTCTTCACAATCTGCGCATATACCATAGATACCCAACTTAATTTGACTGATCGCCGCCTGAACTTTCTCCAGCCTGCGTTTAGGTGCTGCCAGAAAAGACGGGCAATACTGACTCAGGCTTTCAGGCCAAAGCTGTGCCGGCGTTTGCAGCAGTTGGTTGCGTAGTCTGGTGTCATCTGCATTAGTGCTTTGTTGTAATATCTGCAGTATGCTTTGTTCCAACTGACTGTGTTCCCATTCAAGCTTTTCCAGGTTTGGGGTCGGATGAAGTATAGTCATGGTCTGCTCCTTGAGTTTCCTGTAGTGTGAAACAGGTTCAAAGGACTGGTGCTGATATAAATCAATAACTATGAAAATCTTTTAAAATACGCGAAATTTTTTTTGAGTCACCAAGGTCTATTCTTGGCAACTTAATGCAACCACAAGGAACATTGTTATGAAATCAAATAAAACTACTGCTGTTGCTGTCAGTGCTTTAGTGCTGGGTTCTTTAGCCACCCTGAGCGTAAGCGCAAATGCCAATCCGTTTTCTGCTGAGCAATTAAATGCGGGTTATCAGTTAGCCTCTGCGGAAGCTTCTTGTGGCGCTGACAAGGCCAAAGATAAAGAAGCCAAGTGCGGCGAAGATAAAGCCAAAGATAAAGAAGGCAAATGTGGTGAAGGCAAATGTGGCGGCGATAAAAAAGACGCCAAAGACAAAGAAAAAACCAAAGAAGCTAAATGTGGTGAAGGCAAGTGCGGAGGCATGGCCTGATATCGCCTCCTGTCAGCCTGCCAGTGCAGGCTGACTGCTTTCTAAGGAGAACTTATGTCTGATTTCCCTTTTGGTTTAGCTGCACATCAGGTGGGCTTGGGTCTGCGGCGGGAAATGCTGGACTCCGTATTGGCTCAGCAGCAGGCCGATATCGACTTTTTTGAAGTCGCACCGGAAAACTGGCTGCCTTATGGTGGAACTTACCAAAAAAAATTCCGGGAGCTGACTGAACGATATCCTTTTATCTGCCATGGTTTGTCTTTGTCTTTAGGCAGTCCTGATCCATTGGATTTAGATTTTGTCCGTCAAATCAAAGCCTTTTTAAAAGAGCATAAGATCAAGCTCTACAGCGAGCACTTAAGTTACTGCTCTGCCTCAGGGCATCTGTACGATTTATTGCCTATTCCTTTTACAGAAGAAGCCGCAGTTTATGTGGCCGGGCGTATTCGTAGAGTGCAGGATATTCTTGAACAGCCTTTAGTGATTGAAAATGTCTCTTATTATGCGGCGCCGGGTCAGGAATTGTCAGAGCTTGAGTTTACCAATGCAGTGTTGGAACTGGCTGACTGCAGGCTACTTCTGGATGTGAATAATATTTATGTTAATTCAGTAAATCACGGCTACGATGCGTTGACCTTTTTAAAAGGACTGCCAACACAACGTATCGCCTATGGTCATGTCGCAGGGCATTACCGCCAACATGAGAATTTACTGATTGATACCCATGGTGCTGATGTTTCTGATCCGGTCTGGGCTTTGTTAGCTGAAGCTTATCTGCAGCATGGGCTGTTTCCGACATTGCTGGAGCGGGATTTTAATATTCCGGATATGCAGCAGTTGCAGGCAGAGCTTAAGCATATCCGTTCTTTACATCCCGGTTCAGCTATTCAATTAAGGGCCTGAGATGAAGTTTCAACAGGTTCAGCAGCAATTCGTGGCTTATTTACGTTCGCCGGAGCAAAGCGAACGGCCTGCTAATGTGCAGCAGGAACGTCTGGATGTATACCGGGAGTTGTTGTTTAACAATGTGGCAGCTTTTGTCAGCAGTGCTTTTCCCGTACTGAAGTCTCTGTATTCAGAGCAAGCCTGGCAACAGAGGGTACAGCTGTTTTTTGCGCTTTATCGCTGCGAAAATCCATTCTTTTTATCCATAGCTAAAAGTTTTTTAGATTTTTTACAGGACCAGTATCAGCTTCAGCAGGATGACCAGGTTTTTATGCTGGAATTGGCGCACTACGAATGGCTGGAACTGGAGCTGGCTACACGCAAAGCACAGGCAGGGCCTGCAGTGACAGATGTAAAAAATCAGGCGCTGCAGTTGTCTGAACTGGCCTCAGTGCAGGCTTATCAGTACCCGGTGCATAAAATTTGTGTTGAGTTTCAACCGACAGAAACTGAAGCCAGCTTTTTGCTTATTCATCGTGACCATGATGATGCAGTGAAATTTATTGCTCTGAACCAACTGACCACTTTATTACTGCAGTTGTTAGCTCAGCAGCCAGGTTTAACTCTGACAGAGCTGGTGGAGGAGTTAATACCTTATGTGCCACAACTGGATGCTGGCCAGCTCTTGTCAGGCGCTGAACAAATACTGCTGAATTTTACCGCTAAAGGTATAGTGCATGCTTTTCAAGCTGACTAAAATTCATTACCATGTTCTACCTTTTTAGTGAGTGAGCTCCGATCATGGCAGACGAAAATTTTAAAGAATCTTTTGGCATTGGCCAATTAGTGTTACTGATAGTGGTTTTTCTGGCGTGTTTATGCCTTCCTCCAATTATCAGCTGGGTTCGCTTTTTCAGCTAAACTTTTTGCGAGTGATAAAAAACCGCCTTGTGGCGGTTTTTTTATCTATTTTAAGTCGTGTTGTGTTTCCCGACGTTATTTATGATTTTAAAATCAGGGCTATGAGAATGACTACTGAATCTCTTTCTGCTTTATTAAGCCAGGTGATCAAAGCTGTGCCTGACTACCCAAAACCAGGTATTTTATTTCGCGACGTCACCAGCCTGATGCTGGACGCAGACGCCTTTGCCAAAGTGATAGACGCTTTTAAACAACAGTATCAGCACCAGGGTTTTACAAAGATTGTGGGTACTGAATCCCGCGGTTTTATTTTTGGTGCACCTTTAGCTTATGCGATGGGTTTACCTTTTGTGCCAGTGCGTAAACCTGGTAAGTTACCACGTGAACGTATTGCCCAGTCTTATCAGTTGGAATACGGTGAAGACACGCTGGAAATTCATAAAGATGCGATAGTGGCAGGAGATAAGGTATTGTTAGTGGATGACTTATTGGCTACAGGTGGTACTATTGCCGCAACAACCAGTTTAGTCGAACGTTTAGGTGGCAAAGCGACAGACGCTGCTTTTGTGGTGAATCTGCCGGATTTAGGCGGACAAGCACGTTTAGAAAAGCTTGGGTTGAATCTTTATAGTCTGGTTGAATTCGCAGGCGATTAATTCCAATCTAGCCTAAGTCATTGGAGTGGCAGTGCAGCCAACAAAGCTGTAGCTTCAGGGACAAAGGCTAAAACAGGTGGGTGGCATGAGTTATCAGGTACTGGCAAGAAAATGGCGACCGCAACATTTTGGTCAATTGGTCGGCCAGGATCATGTGAAAACAGCGCTGACCAATGCGCTGAATCACAACAGATTGCACCATGCCTATTTGTTTACCGGCACCCGTGGTGTCGGTAAAACCACCATAGCCCGTATTTTTGCCAAAAGTTTAAACTGCGAAACCGGAGTCACCTCCACACCTTGTGGCGTTTGCAGTGCTTGTGTCGAAATTGATCAGGGTTTTTTTGTTGATCTGTTGGAAATAGATGCAGCTTCCCGCACTAAAGTAGAAGATACCCGGGATTTACTGGATAACGTACAATACGCACCCAGCCGTGGCCGCTATAAAGTGTACTTAATAGACGAAGTGCATATGCTGTCGCGGCACAGTTTTAATGCACTTTTAAAAACTCTGGAAGAGCCGCCGCCTCATGTGAAGTTTTTGCTGGCGACTACGGATCCACAAAAGCTGCCTGTCACAGTGTTATCCCGTTGTTTGCAGTTCAGTTTAAAGGCGCTAAGCCCTGAGCAGATTAAACAGCATTTAGCTTATGTGTTGGCACAGGAAGCTATTCCGGCAGCTGATGATGCGCTGGCGTTATTGGCCCGTGCTGCTAAAGGCAGTTTACGGGACTCACTCAGTCTGACCGATCAGGCCATAGCCCAGAGTAATGCCAATATCACTGTGCCGCTGGTGCGCGATATGCTGGGCTATCTGGAGCAACAGTGGGCTGAGCTCTTATTAGCCGCTGTGATTAACCGCGATTTAGCCGCACTGAAACAGCATCTGGATCAACTGGTGCAGCAACACAGCCATTTTGCCCATGTGCTGGATGATATGCTGGCCTTGTTGCATTTAGCGGCCTTAAGTCAGTTTAACTGGCAGGCGGCTGACTTAGTTACAGATCACAGTGCTTTTGTGCAGCAACTGGCAGAGCAGCAAAGCCCGGAGCAGTTACAGCTGTTTTATCAGTTACTGATTTCCGGCAAAAAAGAACTGGCTTTTGCGCCAGAGCCCCGTATTGGTCTGGAGATGGCCTTGTTAAGGGTTGTGGCTTTTGTGCCCGGTGCTGATACTTCTCCTGCGATGCGGGCATCGCCTCCTGTCTCTCATGCGGCAGAATTGAAGGCAAAGTTTAATTTACCCGAAACTGCTGCTGTAGCTAAAGAGCCAGAAGCTGTGCCGGACATGGCCGAAGCAGGCGTTGTTGCGCCCACTCCACCGATGAAGGCGCAGGTGACAGCGCCTGCTCCAGCTGGTATTGCAGCATCTATACTGGCGCGCCGTGGTATAAAAGCAGAGTCAGTAGCGGAGACTCAGACCGAAAAAAAGTCTGAACCCAGAGTCGCTGTAGCTCAGGCTGCAGAGCCTGTGGCTATACAAAAAGTACCCACTGCTCCGGTTTTTTCTCCGCCTCAGGCGCAGCCAGCACCAGTTCAGCAGCTAGTCGTAGCGACACAAGCTCCTGCTGTTATTCAGCAGAGTGAAGTGACGCCAGTTGCTATGCCAGCACAGCCAGAAGCTGCCATAGCTGCTTATCCTGATGAAACTGAGCCCGCAGAGATCCCGGTTGAGGATGCTGATTTTGCAGCAGACTGGGCCTGGCAGGAGTTTCAGCAACAACACCAATCTGAACCCGAACAGCAACCAATGGCCAGTGCTCCGGAAGCAAAAGCTCAGTATCGTTTTGATGGGGTGATTACGGCTGAAAACTTTTCAGTGCGCCTTGCTGCCCAGGTCGATGAATGGGCTGCTTTAGTGGATAGCCTGAACTTAGGTGGCTTATTACGGTTATATCTGCTGCACAGCGCTATCAGCTGGGCAGGGGATACAGTGCAGTTGCTGGTGTGTCAAAGCCAGCAACATCTGGATAAAGAAAAATTCAGGGCTGAAATTGTCAAAGAGCTGAGTCAGGCTTTTCATAAATCTGTTCAGCTGGATATTCAGTATCAGCCTTGGGTAGAAACTTGTCCTGTCGCCATTCAGCAGCGTATTGAGCGCGAGCGTTTTGTGTATGTCGAGCAGTTGTTTCAGCAAGACCCCTGGGTGGTGCAGCTGCAAAAAGACTTTGGGGCGGAGATAGTGGCGGACAGTATTGTCGTCAACTAATTCGTCTTGTGTTTTGGGGCTCAAGTCATTATCTTGTCGCCAGTTTAATAGAGTCATTTTTAAAGAGAGTACAGTTATGTTCAAAGGTGGTGGTGGCGGTTTAGGCAATATCATGAAGCAGGCGCAAGCCATGCAGGATAAAATGCAAAAGGCCCAGCAGGAATTGGCTAATCTGGAAGTGACAGGCGAGTCTGGCGCTGGTCTGGTCAAAGTGACCATGACAGGCAACCACAATGTACGCCGTGTCAGCATAGACGACAGTCTGATGCAGGATGACAAAGAGATGGTGGAAGACTTAGTAGCTGCTGCTATTAACGATGCGGTACGTCGGGTGGAAGAAGCCAATAAAGCCAAAATGGCTGCTGTGACCGGTGGTATGCAATTACCTCCTGGTTTTAAGATGCCGTTTTAAGTCGTTGTCTGACAAAGCATGAATAAATTCAGCCCTTTGCTGCAGCAGTTGATCGATGCCTTGCGTATATTGCCTGGTGTAGGTCCAAAGTCGGCTCAACGTATAGCCCTGCAGTTGCTCGAACGCAACAGAACTGGTGCCATGCAGTTGTCGAAGGCTTTGGCTGTGGCGATGGAGAAAGTAGGGCATTGCCAGCAGTGCCGCACTTTTTGTGAAACGGATTTATGTGCTATTTGCTCAGACCCAGGACGTAGCGACAGCCAAAGCTTGTGTATTGTCGCTTCGTCCTCTGATCAGTTTGCGATAGAGCAAACAGGTCAGTTTAAAGGCCGTTATTTTGTCTTGCAGGGCCAGTTGTCACCATTGGATGGTATAGGCCCCTCTGAACTTGGACTGGACTTACTGCAAAAGCAGCTGGGTACAGGTTCAGTGCAGGAAGTGATATTAGCGACTAACCCGACCGTAGAAGGCGACGCTACGGCCTATTACATTGCCGAGCAGTGTAAAAAGTATCAGGTCAATGTGTCCCGTATTGCTCATGGTGTGCCTGTCGGTGGGGAGTTGGAGTATGTCGACGGGACTACC
>CAMLSF010000159.1 GCA_946482615.1 uncultured Chromatiaceae bacterium
CTGTTTCAGATCCATCAACAGCTGTGAACCAGCCCTCAATCACCATTGCCGGGTCTGAGTCCTCAAATAAAGGAGTGCACAAATCAGCCAAAGCCTCTGTTAGCTTTTGTACTGATGTCACCTTGCCATCCTGCATAAATGCCACATGATCGGCAAGTTGTTCCACTTCAGTCGGATCATGGCTGATCAACAGAGCTGGCAGTGCCATTTCACGCACCAGACGCCTGATAAAAGGCATAATCTCAGCTTTGCTTTGGCGGTCCAGCGCAGTAAAAGGTTCATCGAGTAATAAAATTTGCGGGCTGCGTAATAAAGCCCTTCCAAGTGCAACCCGCTGTTTTTGTCCGCCAGAGAGCTGGTTAACATCACGATTCAGCAGTGGTTGCAACTCAAGTAATTCAAGCACCGCAGGTAAATCTATGGCTCTTATGGCCTTTGGCGTACGATGGTAACCGTAGAGTAAATTCTCCATCACAGACAGGTGGGCTAACAAACTGCTGTCCTGCAAGACCAAACCAATACGGCGCTTAGGCACAGGCAAAAAATGCTGCTTATCCTGCCAGCATTCACCGTTAAACAGAACCAGAGCCTCAGCAACTTTATCAAGGCCAGCGATAAGCCGAAGCAAACTGGTTTTTCCGCTGCCAGAGCGGCCAAAGAGCGCAGTGACGCCTTGTGTCGGCAACAACGTATCCACAGTTAAACTGAAATCAGTTCTGCGCCAATTGGCTTGTACTCTTAAGCCCGTCATGATTTGGCCCCAATACTTTTTTGAATGCCATAGACCAGAAACAGTACCAAAAATGAAAAGCCAAGCAGCAACAAAGATAACTGATGTGCCGCCTGATAGTTCATCGCTTCGGTATGATCGTAAATAAGTACAGATAACACCCGGGTTTCTCCCGGTATACTGCCCCCCAGCATCAGGATCACACCAAACTCCCCCACAGTGTGCGCAAAACTTAAGGTCGCAGCGACAATAAAACCTCCGCGGCACAGCGGTAAAATTACGCTGAAAAACCGGTCAACAGGGCCAGCCCCAAGGCTTGCCGCCACCTCGAGCGGTGTATGACCTAAGCGGACAAAAGCCTGATACAAAGGCTGTACAGCAAAGGGTAATGAATAAAGTACTGAGGCGATCAGTATGCCCTCGAAACGAAAAGCCAGATGGCCAAAGCCCGTACTTTCAAGATAACGGCCAACTGCTCCCTGCGGCCCCAGCAAAAGTAGCAGATAAAAACCCAATACGGTCGGCGGTAAAACCAAAGGCAGCGCAACCAGACTTTGAATACAACTACGAAAAACATCATGGCCACGACTCAGCCACCAGGCCAGAGGCGTCGCAATAATGAGTAAAATCATTGTGCTATAAGTGCACAACCGCAAGGTAACAAAGATAGCCTGCCAGTCCGCGCCGGTTAATTCCATAGAGGCCTTGTCTGAGTTATGGCGAGTCCGGCACAATGAAGCCGTACTTTTTCATGATGAGATGAGCACTGTCCGTTGCCATAAAGCGGGCAAAGTCCAGTACTTCCTTTTTGTTTTTGCCTTCCTGGGTCACCACATAACCCTGCGTCAGAGGTTGATGCAACTGGGCAGGGATCAGAGAGTAGCCCTGAGTTTTAAAATCAGGAAACTTCACCAGCGACAATGCAATTACAGCTATATCCGCAGCGCCGGTTTGAGCCATTTGAGCCGCCTGCGCTACATTCTCTGCAAAAACTAACTTTGACTGAACCTGGTGCCAAACCCCGGTTGCCTCCATCGCCTCCTTTGCTCTTTTGCCATAAGGTGCATGAGCGGGTTGGGCTATCGCAATACGTTTGAATCTGGCATCCGTCAAATCGGTCAGGGTCAGGCGGCTAGCGTCTTCGTTTGCACTCCAGAGCACAAGCCGGCCAAGAGCGTAAACTTCAGGTTCTGACGCAGCGAGGCCTGCTGCTTTTAATTGTTCCGTATAAGCAATATCAGCAGAGAAAAACAGATCATAAGGCGCACCATGAATGATCTGAGTTGTCATTTTTCCTGAAGATCCATAAATCACGTCAATCTCAGTTTCGGTATGCAGCCGCTTGTATTCAACTATCACCTCATCTAAGGCAAAACGTAAATCAGAGGCGGCCGCTACAGTGAATTTCTCCGCACTGAGTAAAGTGGAGAAACAGAGTAAAAACAAAACCAACAAAGACGCTCTCATCATTATTTACTGCCCCTTGACTCCCGGATCAGTCTGATTTGACGAAGCATCTGATTGTGCTTGCTCCTGATAAGCAATTAACCATTGTTGCAGCTCTTCTCTGGTGTCTATATCACAGTTCGCATTGTCCATTGCAACCTCGGCAATACGATAACCGGGGTTATACAACAAGGCTTTAGCGCCTTGCTCACCAGAAAGCTGCATTAGCTCAGGAAACAAAGAACGAGCAAAAATAGCCGGAGCCCCTCTTCTTCCATCGTACAGAGCACAAGCTGCATCTGCATCTTTAAACGCATCCCTAAGACGGCGGAAGTCCTCTGCCTGTATATTGATTTGGTCAGCCAGCACAATAACTACAGCATCATAGTGAACCGCAAGCTGATTTACCGCATAGCTGATGCTCTGTCCCATGCCCAACATCCATTGCGGATGATAAAGCACCGGAATATCAGCAATATCTCCTCTGGCCATTGCATCCAACAGATCCTGATGCCAGTAGCCGGAGATCAGATACAAAGGCCCATCAAAGCACGCCTGAACCTGTTGTAATATTCTGCCCACCACAGGCGTGCCGGCAGCGTCTGCCAATAATTTACAACCGCCAAAACGTGACGAGTTTCCGGCCGCCAAGATCATAGTCACCCATCTGGTCATTCAACACCACCTTCGGAGTCCGGTCAAAAACGCTGGTTAAAAAACTGAATTTCTACCCGCTCAGAAAGCTGCATATCTCCCTGCTCTGCACTCAAGCAAAGATAACAGTTTGCCTGGCTCATTGACGATAAAACACCTGAACTTTGGTTTCCTAAAGGCCGCACTTTAAGCTGGCCCTGCTCATCACTATAAGCAATAGCACGCTGAAACTCGGCTCTGCCGGGCTGCTTCTTTATAGGTGATTCCAGCTCTGCATAAAAAACCACAGCAGAGCTATCCTCCGACTGACCAGCCAGCTTGTTAAGCCCAATCCGCACCAGGAGATCAAAAGTCACAGCTGTTGACACCGGATTGCCCGGCAAACCAAAAAAGTAGCTGTTGGGTAAGGTTCCAAAAGCAAAAGGTTTTCCGGGTTTAGCTGCAACTTTCCAAAAGCCAATCTGTCCTATCTGTTGCACTACGTCCCGGGTAAAATCAGCATCGCCAACAGATACGCCTCCTGAGCAAATCACCAGGTCGGCCAGCTGATCGCCCTGTAAGAATGCCTCTCTGATTTTAAGTTTATCGTCAGGAATAATGCCTAAATCAATCACGTCACAATGTGCTTTTTTCAGCATGGACAGCAACACTATTCTGTTGCTTTCATAAATTTCGCCA
Organism: uncultured Chromatiaceae bacterium; assembly: GCA_946482615.1. The sequence continues at coordinate 3,509 of CAMLSF010000159.1, forward strand.
TCACTAAGCACAGTACCAGCCTGCTTTAACTCATCGCCAGTCGACAATACAGCGACCCGGGGTTTCGCAAACACTTTGACCCGGGTAACACCTATAGAGGAAAGCAATCCTAAATCAACACTATTGAGGCGTCGCCCGGCGGCAAACACCTGCTTGTCTTTTTGCAAGTCCTCACCCGCAAGCCTGATAAATTCACCAACCCGGCATTGTTCGCCCTGCCTGATATAAACAAATTCTCCGTCAATCCGCGCATTTTCCTGGATCAGTATTGAAGTGGCGGCCTCTGGCACTACAGCACCTGTGGTGATCCGGATACAATCGCCGGGTTTCAGCTGACCGTAAAATGGAGTCCCGGCGTAAGACGTGTCCACCAGATGAAATTTAGATTGCCGGATAGCTGCCCCCTGGCTGTGTTCTTCAGTCACAAGAGCGTATCCATCCATAGCTGAATTATTTTGCAAAGGAACATTGATGGGAGAAACCACTGCCTCAGCCAGCACTCTGTCAAGACCCTGAGCCAGTTCCACCAGCTCAATACTTTGCACAGGCTCAATCCCTTGCCGGACCAACTGCTTTGCTTGTGCAACAGAAAGCATAGTCTGACTGGCTGTTTTAGTGTCCATCTACTGACTCCCCCTTCTGAGGTTGGTTATATGCCTTTCGCCTGCCAGTGCGCTTTTGCGGCCAGTTCTTTCTGATTAAACTCCACCCATCGACTCCCCTTGTCTGTCGCTTCTTTTTTCCAAATCGGCACTTCAGTTTTCAGAAAGTCCATAATGAACTGAGCTGCAGAAAAAGCATCGGAGCGGTGTGCACTGCTGACAGCGACCATCACAATTTGTTGAGAAATCGCAAGTTTTCCGACTCGGTGTATCACTCGGATCCGGTCGAGTGACCACTGTTGACGGGCTTGATCGATGATGCCCTGCAGCGCCTTTTCTGCCATACCCGGATAGTGCTCTAACTCCAGCTCCATCACCTGATCGCCCTGATTAAAATCTCTGACTAAACCAGTAAAAAGCACCACAGCGCCGGAGGAAGTTGCTCCATCAAGCATCTGCTGGTACTCAGCTGTCAAATCAAAATCTGCCGTTTGGATGGCAAGGTAATCCATATCAACCTCCGGTGACGGGAGGGAAAAATGCAACTTCATCCCCGGCTTTGACCAGCGTATCCGGGCCGGCCAGCTGTTGATTCACAGCACACATCAGTTGGGAGGACTGTAAATATTCCTGCCATGAAGGTCGAGTCTGGATGATTAGACTGATTAAGGCGCTGATATCCATAGCTTCGCTCAAATCCAGCTCAATCTGATCACAACCTAATAACTCTCTGAGCTGAGCAAAAAACAAGATTTTTGTCCTCATGCAGTACGCTCCCAGTCACCACTTTTTCCACCAGACTTTGCCAGAACCCGGATGCCATGGATTTCCATCATAGGGTCTTCGGCTTTACACATATCAAATAAAGTCAGCAATGCCACACTAACGGCTGTCAGTGCTTCCATTTCAACCCCGGTCTGACCTTGCAGTTTGCACAGACTAGATACACGCACCTGATGACTCTGAGGCATCAGCTCAAAATCGACAGCAACTTTAGTCAAGGCTAACGGATGACACAAAGGGATCAGATCTGCACACTTTTTAGCCCCCTGAATGCCGGCAATACGGGCGGTAGCCAACACGTCACCTTTTTTATGTTTCTGTTCAACCAGCATCCTAAAAGCAGATTCAGACATCCGTATAAAGCCTTCGGCTTTGGCCTCTCTGGCAGAGAACTCTTTGCCTGTTACATCCACCATAGAGGCTCGTCCATCGTGGTCAATATGTGTCAATGCCATGCCATACCCTGCGTCATTAAAAAGAATGGGGATCAGAGCGCCTTTAACAGCGCCGCATAGTTACAAGGCTTATGCCTCGAATCTAACTGGTCTTTGATAATATGAGTCCATGCTGTTTTGCAGGCTCCGCTGGATCCCGGCATACAAAAAATAAGAGTCCCGTTGGCAAGACCTGCTACAGCCCGGGATTGAATAGTAGAATTACCTATTTCCTGATAGGACACTTGCCTGAACACTTCGCCAAAGCCCTCTATCGTTTTATCAAATAAAGGCCGCACAGCTTCAGGTGTCGAATCTCTGGCCGCAAAACCCGTGCCGCCTGTAATAAGCACCACTTCGACATGCTCTGAGGCTATCCAATTTGCCACCAATGCACGAATTTGATAAAGCTCATCTTTAAGGATTTTTTTCTCCACCACAATGTGCCCTTCCGCCAGTACTTGTGTTTTCAGGTAAGCACCAGAGCTGTCAGTCAGCTCATCCCTGGTGTCAGAAACTGTCAGAATTGCGATATTCAAAGGAACCAGTTGAGCAGTAGCAGAAGTCGTCATACCCTATTTACCTTTTATTAGAACAGAGGAAGAAGCACATTTTAAATAACCACTGTAAAGCGCCACACGAAAACTAAATGACTTTATTATCAGCTGTTCATCTAGTCTGGTTTTTTCATATTCTTAAACAAACCCGGTGCAGGCAGCTGCATCATGTCACCGGCTTACCGCATACCGGACACTCCGGGTCAGGCACTATCCTGAAACTATTAAAAACCATATGTTTTACATCGACACACAACAAACGCCCGGTCAGAGGCTCACCGGTTTTGCAAATCAACTTCAAGACTTCAGCCGCCTGTATTGAGCCAATGATACCTACAGTGGGCGAAAAAACCCCCATCTCTGAACAGCTTTGCTGAGCTTCAGTAAAAAAACGGCTGAAGCACTGATAACAGGGTTCTCCACTTCGCATACCTAAACTGACCACCTGACCTTCAAATCGTATTGCTGCACCAGACACTAGCGGCACTTTATGCTCAAAACACAGCTGATTAATTTGCTGCCTGCTGCTCAGGTTATCCGTACAGTCTGCGACCACATCAACCTGGTTCAGCAGCTCTGCCAATTCAGACTGAGCTAACCTAAGCTCCAACGTCTCAATCTGAACCTCTGAATTGATCTGACTCAGTGTATTTTTTGCGCTGATCACTTTGGCACAACCCAGTGCGGACTCAAAATGCAGAACCTGTCGTTGCAGGTTGGTTTTTTCAACCCTGTCGTCATCCACTAAGGTCAGTTTACCTATACCTGAAGCCGCCAGGTATTGCGCTGCAGCACAGCCCAGCCCCCCCAATCCAAGGATCAGAACATGCGCGTTATGGATCCTGGTTTGTCCTTCAAGTTCGATGGAAGGAAGCATAATATGCCTGCTGTATCGCAGCATCTGCCCGTAACTGAGTTCTTTCTCTGACATAAGTTATAACTGCTTTTAATTCAAAGTTTTATAGAAGGCTATGCCACAACTGTACAATAGGCCACTCCTAACAGCTGATCTATCCCCCCAGCATCGAGAATTGCCGGGTTGCGCCGGTCAAACCACTCCCCAGCTGATGGCTTATTTTTTTCTGAGTGATTAACTCCATCAGCTGTTGCTGGATCTCTTCAATAGTTCCTAAGCTAAGTACAGGCCTTAAATCTATGCCCTGCTCTGCAAATAAACACAAATGCAACTTGCCAAGTGCGGAAATCCGCAGCCTGTTACAGCTGGTGCAGAACCCTGGGTTGTAAGGCATGATAAGGCCTATTCTGCCTGCGTAATCAGGATGGGAAAACTCTTCTGCAGGTCCGGATGTCTCCTCTTTGAGCACCTGAACCCAGCCTTGCTGTAACAACCGGGTTTTAACTGGCAGAGCTGATACATGATTCTGTTTAAAAAACTCCAGGTTACTGCCTGTTTGCATCAATTCAATCAATCTCAGTGTCACAGGCATATCCTTCAGCCATTCAAGGAAGCTACTCAACTGAGTATCACCACATGGTTTCAGCAGTACTGCATTCACTTTTGTTTTCAACCCCAAAGCAAGTGCTTTGTGTACACCATCAAGTATGGTGTGTAATTTATCCTGCCCTGTAATGGAGTGAAACAACCTGGGGTCCAGACTATCGATGCTGACATTCAGCGAGGTAAGACCAGCACTGAACCAGTCTTCCACAAGATGAGGCAATTTAAAGCCATTGGTGGTCATAGCGACCTGTTGAATACCTGAAGTGGCTGCCGCCAACGCAATAATGTCCGCCAAGTCACGCCTTAATGAGGGCTCCCCTCCGGTCAGGCGAATTTTTTTTGTTCCAAGCCCGGCAAAGGCACTGATGGTGTTCGCAATTTCTTTGAGGCTCAAAAAATCTCTGTCGGTATCACACTGATAACCATCAGGCAGGCAATAGCTGCAACGAAAGTTGCAGACATCTGTAATAGACAACCTCAGATAATTAAAACGTCTGCCATAGCCGTCTTCTAACATCATGATTCTCCTTACAACCACCACCTGATGGTGACCGGTTTTATAGAGCAGACTAGACTGTGCTTATCACATCAGACCGATAGACACAGTCCGGCAGTTTCAGTTTTGTTTCAATTTTTGCTGGCTGAAGTAAGCACTGAGATCGGCAATATCCTGATCGCTTAAACTTGCAACCATCGGAGTCATCATAGCTGCTGTCGCTCCGGTCCGCTGACCATCCCGATAGGCTTTCATAGAGCTTTCCAGATATTGAGCCTGCTGACCAGCCAGATGAGGATACATGGGTACAAGACTATTACCATCTGCTCCATGGCAAGCGGAACAAGCAGCAGATTTAGCTTTACCCGCTTCTGCATCACCAGCAGCATAAACATCAGTTCCCATCACAGCCAAAACGACAAGACCAACAAAGATAGATTTTATTATC
>CAMLSF010000160.1 GCA_946482615.1 uncultured Chromatiaceae bacterium
TGGAATAAATTCATCAGCTGAATCGTTACCTCTGTGTCAATGGTGACAACAGAGGTAATCAATATGAACACAATCCGCTTAACTTCATTATCTGCAGCTGTGGTTTTAGCATCTTTGTCTGGTTTTTGTATGGCGCAGGCCGAAACGTCAGGCCCGGCGACTGCTACTGCAGGAAATACTACAGCCACTGTAACCTTGCAACAGCAACACAATACGGTGGCCTTATCTTCAGGCGCTCCGTCTTTGGGGATGCGTTCTGCCAGCTCAGCTTCCGCTGAAACCAATCATCAGGTCAGTAGCAATCCAGACAGCACTGAACAAAGTGAAGCGCCACTGACATCAGCGGCTTCGTCACAAAGTGCAGGTATAGCTCAGCAAAGCTCTGCGGCCTTAAGCACTGTGTTGCCTCAACCTGCTGTGGCAATACCAGAGCTGCCGTCCGCAGACTCAGTGGTACCCGCTGAGCTTCCTGCACTGCCTGAATTGGTCAATGCTTCAGCTCAGGCCGCCGTCAGCCAAACCACCAATGCTTTGGTTCAGCAGCAAATCAGCACTGAACTGACAAAAGCTGTGGATGACACCATCAAAGCTGAAGTGGTGAATTCTGTGCAATCCAGCCTGAACACAGTGTTAACTCTGGGTTTATAAGGCAGTCAGGCCAGCGTTCTGCTGGCCTTTTTCCGGAGCATGATGATGAAAACACTGAATTATTTGATGTGTTTAGCACTGGTAAGCCTGTTTGGAACTGTTCAGGCAGGCACCACTGAGATGTCACAGCAGACCAAAGTGACTGGTTATCTGAGTTATGGTCAGAGCTACAATTCCAACCTGAAAACCGCTGAGCTGGATAATGCGTCCGGGCGCTCGGCTTCAGGCCAGAAACTGGAGGCTCAGTTAGCCGCACGTTGGATGCCTGTGCAGCAGTGGACTTTGGATCTCAGTTATACCCATCAGCAAAACAAATGGCAGGATAATTCTGATTTTAATACCAGCTTAGGTTTGTGGTCTGCAGATGTCAGCTATCAGGCCAGCTGGCTGACCCTTGGCAGCAGTTATCACAAAGCTGACGCCAGCTTAGCCAGCGAGGATTTTCTTGCTCTGGAGCAATACAGCCTCTATCTGGCTAAGCTCTGGCAGCAGCGTTATTACTGGCGCTTAAGTCTGAATCAGGCAGACAAGGATTTTAAAGTACTGAATGACAGAGATGCCAAACAGCAGCAATTGCGCAGTGATTTTTTTGCATTCAGCACCGATCAGTTGGGTTTTGTGCAGTTTGGACTGGCTTATCAGGATGAACAGACCAGGTCTGAACTCTTTGATTTTCAGGGGCCTTTGGTGCAACTGAAAGCATCGCAACTGTGGCGCCGGGGGACGCAGGAGCATAAGGTGCAGCTGGGCTGGCAATGGCAGCACAAAGATTATCAAATACTGGCTGATGCCGAAAAGCGGGATGACAGGATCCATAGCTGGCAGCTGAACTGGTTATGGCAACTGAATACCTATCTGGCTTTGACAACCCAGCTGGAACATCAGAATTCCGCATCCAGTTTAGCCAGTGCAGATTACTCTCAAAATCTGCTTGGTATGGCAGTGCGTGTCTCTTTTTAATTGGAGCCGGGGCGAAGCAAGCCAAAACCATAAACACTGTCTTTGCCCGGTTCACCTAAATCTATAGCTTGTTGCTGTAACTGAGCTCTGAGTTGAGTAGTGGGAATGCCTGAGGCCAGATGGCAGGCGGCAATAGCAGCCACAACAGGAGAGGCCAATGAAGTGCCGGATTCAACACCAAAACCAACCCCGGCTTTGGCTACAGTGACCGCGACTCCTGCTGCGGCGAACTCAATATAATCCCCTTGATTGGCCCAGCGATAAATATGTTGCTGCTGATCCACTGCTGTGACGGCAATCACCTCTGTATAAGCCGCAGGGTACAAAGCCGCTGCGCCAGGGCCTGCATTACCTGCAGCTGCAACCAAGGCGATACTTTTCTGATCCAGGGCTCTGATGGCATGATGCAACAACGGATGAGCAGGGCCGGTCAGACTCAGATTAATCAGTTGCACCTGTTGTGAGGCTAACCAATTCAGAGCTTCCAATAAATGGACCAGAGTTGCACCTTGCTGGTAGGCGTTTTGCTGATAAAACACTTCTGCACTATAGAGCTGAGCCTTTGGCAGCAGGGGATTTAGCTGTGGCCCCTGGCCCATCAGGATGGACGCTACGGCTGTACCATGTTGTGTGCTTTGAGATAAGTCGGCAGGTAAAAAGTTTTTACTGATCAATGCATCCGGACGGGCAAAGGCCGGATGCCGGCGATCAACAGCTGAATCCACCATACCAATTTTTACCGCTCTCTGGCAGGCGCTGCCTGGTGTTGCCAGGTCGGTCACTCCGGCCGCTTCGCCCTGTTGCGGGCTGTAAATGGTGTTGCTGAAAATCTGTGTTCGTATATCTGCAGGCAAAGACTGAAACAGTTCAGGTTTAGTTCCTGCACCTTCAGGCAGTTGGAGCCGGTATAAAGCTAAACCCAATTCAGGGTAATTTTTTTGATCCACTAAATAGCGGTGTAATTGAGGCTGCTGTTGCCATTGTTGTGCACTTAACATCAGCAACCATTGACCTTCGACGACTCTGACTCCAGGGGACAATTCGGTTTCCCGCCACAGCAGTTGGTTTTGTGTATTCAATACGGCTAAGCTGGCGGGGAGTTGGCTCACAGGATCCAGGCTGCGGCTTAGCTGTTGACGCAGCTGTTCTGTCGCCAACTTGTCTTTGAGTAGCTGCTGCCTTGTTTGGCGCAACAAAGTTTGATCCAGCGTGCTCAGGCGTTCAGCCACCGGCAAATCCACCGGCTGACGCAGTGTGTCGCTCAGTGGAGGCACAGCTAAAAGCTGAGCCTGACCGCCCGGCGACAGCAATAACAACAGTGCAAAGGTCAGTTTATTTTTCATGGTGATCTCTTCAGCTACAAAAACTATGTACCATAAAAACGTCTGAGCAGAAAAAAAATTCCGGCATGATGGAATAAATCTGTCTGTTGTTTCGTCTCCTTTTTAACAGGGAGTATTGCTGACGATGAAAACTGAATTAAAAACTTTATTACCCCAGCTAAGACGTTTTGCGTTCTCGCTGACCGGCTCTGCTCAGGACGCTGACGATTTGGTGCAGAACACCATAGAGCGATTACTGAATCATCCGCCTGAGCCCCATGTGACTTTGTTGCACTGGTGTTTTCGGGTTTGCCGGAATGTCTGGATTGATGAGTATCGCAGCCGGAAAGTGCGGCAAGCCAGCTCTGATGAACCTGAGCTGCAGGAGGCCAGCACTGATGGTGAAGCGACCATGTTGGCGCAAATTCAACTGACGCAGCTGCAAAAGGCCATGAGCCGGTTACCGGATGAACAGATAGAAGTGCTGAGTCTGGTTGCAGTGCAGGGCTGCAGCTACGCAGAGGCAGCACAAATTCTGGCCTTGCCGGCTGGCACTATTATGAGCCGGCTTGCCAGAGCCCGCACTGCTTTACTGCAAAGTGTCAGGTTATCAGAAGGGAGTTACGGTGTATGAAAATAACAGATGAAATGTTATCTGCATTTCTTGATGCAGAACTTCCTGAATCTCAAATGCAGATGATTCGCGAAGCACTGCATCAGGATGAACAGCTATCCGGGCGTTTGGCGGCTCTGGCTGAAATGGACCTGCTGCTGAAACAGCATGCAAGCCAGATGGATCATCAGGTTGTTCCTGAAAAGCTGAGGGCCCTGTTGGATGAGCCCACACAGGATAATCTGGTTTCCTTTCCGCTCTGGAAGCGTATTACTGCTCTGCAGCCATGGTCCGGTGCAGCAGCTGCCTGTTTGGCTGTAGTCGCAGGTTATAGCCTGGCGCTATGGCAGGCTGAGGACCCATGGGCGGAGATCAGTCTGGCATTGGAAACTCAAGCTGCAGGAGTCAGTTATCCGCTGACCGGAGCGTCAAGACTGACGCCACATTTGACCTTTATGGATAAACAAGGCCGGTATTGCCGCCAGTATCAGGTGAGTAGCTCAGATGAAATCAGTCAGCAACTGGCTTGCCGCAGTGCACAAGGCTGGACATTAGAAGCTATGGTGAATGGTGCAGCGCAACACAACTCAGGCTACCAAACCGCAACTGGTTCTGTGGTGCTGGATCCTGTGATTGATCGCATGATTTCAGGTCAGGTCGTCAGCTTATCTGCTGAGCAACAATTGATTCGGCAGCAGTGGGTCACTACATCAGATGGAGAGCAGCCATGAAGCTATTGATTGCTGGTATTTTGTTGAGTTTAGCTGCCTGTAGCTCTGTGCCTGAGTACCGCAGCGCCTCTGCGGCCGGATATGGGTACAGTGATACTGAGCTTGGCCCAAATTATCACAGAGTTCAGTTTAAGCTCAGAGGCAAAAATAAAGCGAAAGCTATGGATTACGCCCTGCAAAGGGCTGCAGAACTTACTCTGGCTGAGGGCTATGACTGGTTTGATTTAGTGGCGAAAGAGACACTGGTAGACCGTAAAAACCATGAGGTCACAGCAAGACTCAGCACCCTTCACCATCATCAGCAGATGTCTTGTGGTTTACTCAGTTGCAGCAGTTATTCCCAGAGTGAAAGCATGTCTGAGCCCGATATTGCAACGGACTTCACCGAAGTGAGGATCGATATTCGTCTCGGCAAGGGAGTAAGTCCAGAGGGGCAGACTGTGTTTCAGGCCTCAGAAGTCTTGAAACATATCAAGCAGTAACCAACAGGAGCTCAGGTTGGTTACTGCCGGTTCATCGCAGATTTAGTTCGCTTTTTCCGGCCAGCTGGCAGGTAAAGATAAATCACCTGAAGCCACATCGTACACATTCACTACGCACAAAAGCGGGTTGTGCAGGTTGGCATTGACTTTCAATGCTGCTGTTACACCGTCGTAGTTAAAATCAGTGGGGAAACCCACTTCTTTTAACGGCACCCGGATGGTGACAGTATCTTTTTTCAGGTTGAAATCATAACCCGGTGAGTCGATATAAATCGGCGCGCCCGGCCAGGTTTTTGGCACCTTAGGGGTTTCACCCTGTGGGATATCCCGCACTTTTAAACCTTTAGGGCCACAGCTTTCATCCGGGGTTAACACCACCCAATGCGAATGCCAGTCGTCGCCATCGTTGGCCAGATTGCCATCGTTGTTTTCGTCATACAAAGGGGTGTCATCAAAGTCAGGGTGGGCTGTTAGCGCCAGCGCCACTATGCCTTTTTTGCCATCAAAACCTATCACTGAAGAATCCAGTGTGGTGGGCCAGACATAACTCAGGACTTCTGCTGTGGCAAATTTTCCGCCATTGCTGACGGGTTTTTCTGCACCTGCAGTGCCTGCAACCACCTGCTCAAACACCAGATGGGTACCGTCTTTAAAGACCCTGGTGTGGACTACATCAAAAGCCGCTTTAGTGGCTGATTTTTCTGCATGAATACCACCTGGTCCATGAGCGAATGCCTGGCTGGCGGCTAAAGCTATGAATGAACTTAACAGTAATTTTTTCATCATTCACCTCAGGCTAAATCTGTGATGGCAGCGCCAAAGTTGATATGTAACACCTGGCCATCAATCACTAAGGCCGGCACTGACTGCACACCGGCCGCTTTAGCTGTGACGACTTCAGCACTCTGTTCACCTAAATGCACTACATGGATGTGGTATTTATTCGGGTCAATCAGGTTTAACACCGTCTGTTCAGCGCTAATGCAAACAGGACAACCAGCATGGTAAAAAGTAGCGATAGTTTTAGTCTTCATGTTTTGTTTCCTTTAAAAAGTCAGGTTAAGAATCTGTACTGTGTTGTATAGTCATGAATGTTTCGATTCGATACGTATTATTGTTTTGAATCGAAACAGTGTCAAGGCGGCGTTTTAAGAAAACTACGGGTTATTTGTTAAGGTTTTGATTTTTAAGGTTTTATTTTTTTGTTCTGTGCGGCTAAACACCAGAAAATAAAAAAGCCACCGGATTGGTGGCTTCTTAGTTATTGGGAGGATAGGGTTAAATAGCGCAGCTTCCGCCTTGCTGTAACCAAATCTCCTGTTGGGGAGCATTGGCATCCAGCACCTCAATACGTTCAATCTGCAGCAGTGGAATTTCCACTTTTTGCCCGTCCTTATCCAGCAGCAGAAATTCTTCCTGTGCTGTACTTCGGGTGTCACGGGCAATACCCTCAATAGTGCTGCCATCCAGCTGATGGATCAGGACCTGGTATCGTCTCATACAGATAATTTCGACATGATCATGTAAATCACAAGCAAGAATGGCCGGGCTCATCAGGGTGCTCCTTTGATGTTGCGTTAATTAAAACAGAGCCGCTTAGCAGCCCTGTAATTTCAGAATGTAATACCCCTGCGTATTAATAGCTGCAATAACAGCTGGGGTGGCTATTTCGTTATGACAAAAATCACAGCTTTGTTGCTGAATGTCGTCACTGTTATAGCCTTGTTGTTGTAAAAACTGCTGTGCATAGAGTTTAGCCTTAGCTGCGTGCTCTGGCGTTACCAACACATCAAAATGCAGATAATGGCCATTGGTCGTTTTTACATGGGTGTCAAAAACCTGAACGTTCATAAAAAGCTCCTCACTCAACCTTAAATTAAGTATCGAATCGATACATTGTGAAAATAATAGTTTCGCTTCGATACAATGTCAAGCTATACTGTGAAGATAAAATGCAGATTAATGTGCAGGTGTTAACTAGTATGGCTTTAAGCTTTTTTGATTATGTCGAACGCATCAACAGTTTGCTGCGCAGCTGGCAGCGGGATGACGCCGAACTTTCTATGGTGCCGGCAGTGCAGCTCAGTGCTTTGCGTTATCTGAGTATTTGTAATCATTACTCAGACACTGTGATGGGCGTGACCGATTATCTGGGCCTGACCAAAGGCACAGTGTCCCAGTCGTTAAAAGCGCTGGAAGAACGGCAGTGGATCTACAAAGAGCCGGATCTGCAGGACAAACGCATAGTGCATTTAAAACCAACAGCAGCAGGTTTAGCTGTGGTGCAACAGTTGGTGGCTGTGCAGGTGCTGCAACAGGCCGTGCAGCAGTTGGGGCCTGAACTGGAACAACAACTGACCGGTGCTTTGCATCAACTGCTGACTCAGGTGCAGCAGCAACAGCAGCGCAAAAGTTTTGGTCAATGCAAAAGTTGTCGTTTCCATCAACAGCAGGACGGTTTGCCTTTTTGTGGTTTAACTCAGCAGCCTTTGCCTGTCGCAAGCACAGAGCTGATTTGTCGTGAGCATCAGGACCCGGCATAGAGGAGAAAATAGATGAAGACGAAACCTTGTGTGGTGATCCGGCATTTGCAGTTTGAAGATCTCGGTAGTTTTGCTGAGCCATTGATGGCTGCCGGTTATCAGCTGCAGTATCTGGATGCGGCTGTGGATGAGTTAACAGCCGCATATCAGGCCGATTTAACTGTCATTTTAGGTGGCCCTGTTGGCGTGTACGACACGGCTTTGTATCCATTTTTACAGACTGAGCTTTCGATCGCCAAACAACGTCTGGCAGAACAACGGCCTTTGTTAGGGGTCTGTCTGGGGGCACAGTTGATAGCCGCAGCTGCTGGTGCTGCTGTCTATCCGGGCGCTTCTGGCAAAGAAATCGGCTGGTCGCCTGTTCGTTTTACTCAAGAAGGGCTGGACACAGGTCTTTTTGCTGTGGAGAACACGAAGCAGGACATCCCTATGTTTCACTGGCATGGCGATACCTTTGATTTACCTGCTGGTGCAGAGTTGTTGGCATCCAGTGAACACTACAAACAAATCTACCGTATAGGTTCACAGGTACTGGCCTTTCAATGTCACCCTGAACTGGAGGGCCAGCGTATCGAACAATGGTTGCTTGGCCATGCCGCCGAATTAGCGGCCTGGCCTTTGGCAGACTTAACGAAAATCCGTCAGGACACCCAGGCTTATGCCCCGGCTTTACGCCAGTTTAGCCAGCAACTGCTGACGCGCTGGCTGGATAAGCTGTAAAACGACTTAGCTACGCACTGTTTTTTCGACTTTAATACCTAAACGTTTGGCAAGGCGGGCCAGATTGGCTCTGTCTAGATCCAGCTGCTTCGCCGCCAGACTCCAGTTGCCGCCGGTTTGGCTTAGGATTTGAATAATCTGCTGTTTCTGAAATTCTTCAGTGGC
>CAMLSF010000161.1 GCA_946482615.1 uncultured Chromatiaceae bacterium
TGAGTCCAGCGGATCAGCGCTTCAAAACCTATGGTATCGTCTGTCTCCAGGCTGATAATAGGCTGATAATTCAGCATAAAATGCTGTTTTGCCAAAGCCGCTTTAATTTCCAGCCCTAATCTGAACTCCTGACTTTCCTCCACCTTCATATCAGAGGAATAAATACGGTACACACCCCGGCCATCCTGTTTCGCCTGATACATGGCAATATCAGCCCGTCGGATCAGCTCATCGGCCGACTGCAGCTGCTCTGCTGAACTTGCCAGCGCTATGCCGATACTGCAGGAGGTCAGCAGCATATGCTCTCCCACCAGCAAAGGCTGTTGCAGTGCCTGAATAATACGTTGAGCCACATCCGTCACATCGGCAAGACTGGCCACATCTTCAAGTACCACAGCAAACTCATCGCCGCCTAAACGGGCCAGCGTGTCGGTCTGGCGCATACAAAGTTTCAGCACCCGGCCAACCTGGATAAGAAAAGCATCCCCGACCTGATGCCCCAGGGTGTCGTTCACCGCTTTAAAGCGGTCTAAATCCAGATACATCACGGCTAAATGGTTGGCCGGAAAACGTTGCATACGTTTAAAGGCCTGGCCAATTCTGTCCATCAATAAACTGCGGTTTGGCAAGGCGGTCAACGCGTCATGCAGCGCCTGATGCTGCAAACGTTTTTCGGAAAATACCCGCTCCAGCGCATTGGAGATATGCTGGGATACAAAAATCATCAGTTCAAGATCACGTTCGCTGTACTGGATGTGCGCTATGTAACTTTGGACCACTACTACACCACGCACTGTATCGCTGGACTGGAAAGGCACACCCAACCAGGATTCAGGCTCAGAGCCATAAGTGCGAACCTTGTGTTCCCGATCAAAATCTGCCATTTGCTGACGGCAAATCAACAGCGGCTGTTTAGAACGAAACACGTGGCCTGTCAGGCTGTGTTCCAGCACATCTGAGCCATAGACCTGATTCGGATCTATTTCATCTTCAGTGTCGGCAAAATACGGGAACTGTAAGGTTTGAGTTTCATCATCAAAAAGCGCAATAAAGAAATTCGGCGCATAAATCAGCGAGTTAACAATTTGATGTAGTCTTTTATAGAAGCTGGAAAAGTCGTTGGCAAAATAGGAGAAAGAGGCAATTTCGTATAAGGCTTTTTGTAATCGCTCAGCGTATTCAAGTTTACTGACTGAGGATTCCAGAGTGTCCAGCATCTGCGACTTTCGAAGTTTGCTGGCCAGAATAGAGGCTACTACTTCCAGAATTTGCTGATGCTCGACGCTGAAGTAGTTGGCGTGAGAGTGTTCGCAATCAATCACCCCAAGTACCTCATTGCCATCCAGAATAGGCACCACCAGCTCTGATAAACTTGGCACCAAATCAGCCAGATAATGAGGATCCTCCCTGGTATCAGAAACCAATACGGATTGTTTGATACTGGCGGCGTAACCGACCAGACCATGGCCAACTTTCAGCTCAGCTATGCCTAAATGAGAGGGTAAATCCCGGGTACCTGTACCGGCTTTACGCACTAACGTTTCGCCATCAGCGGCCAGAATAAAGATGGCACAATCGACAAAACCTAAGCCCGCCACAACATGTTTTGCAGCATAGTTAAGAATATCATCCGCGCCCGTCAACTCATGCAGATCAATGGCAAACTGATTAATTAAGCTTAGTCTGGCATTTTCTTGCTGTAACAACTGGAGTTGGGCCTGAAGCACACTGATATCAGTTTGGGGCTGTGAAGTGGTCACGGTCGTCATACAGACTCTACTACATTAATCCGTAGAAAGTTATAAACGACCGTGCTTTATTAAGCAACGAAAAGTTAGATTTTGTTCCTGTTCAATGGTTTGGTGAATACTAAATGCACAGCGCTGGTCGCTCTTTCCAAAAAGCCGCCTTCGCAGTAACACAAGTAAAAATGCCAGAGACGGATAAACTGATCGTCATAACCCAGCTGATGCAGTTTATCCCGTGACGCCATAAAGTTATGGCACCAGTCCTGTAAAGTCCGGGCGTAATCCAGCCCTATATCCTGTACTTGCCTCAGCACTAAATCTGTATATTGCGCCACCGCATTGCTCATGCGCTGAATGGACGGTAAGCAGCCACCCGGGAAAATATATCGTTTGATAAAATCCACTTCCTTCACATAATGGCTGTAGCGTTGATCCGCTATGGTAATGGCCTGCAACACCATCAAACCATCCTCTTTCAACAGGCTGGAGCATTTGGCAAAGTACTGATCCAAAAACTCATCGCCGACAGCTTCAATCATTTCAATAGACACCAGCTTGTCGTAAGTCCCTGTTAAATCGCGGTAATCCTGAAACAATAAGGTGATTTGTGACTCCAGGCCGGCCTCGCGGATTTTTTCAGCCGCATAGTCGTGTTGTTCGCGCGAAATGGTGGTTGTAGTCACCTTACAACCATAATTACGCGCTGCAAAAATCGCCATACTGCCCCAGCCCGTACCAATTTCAATCAGATGATCGGTTGGCTTTAACTGCAGCTTGTCACAAATGGACTTGAGTTTATTCAGCTGCGCCTGCTCCAGCGTGCAGTTTTCAGTTTCGTACACTGCACTGGAATACATCATGCTGGGGTCTAAAAACAGCTGATACATCGCATTACCCAGGTCGTAATGGGCAGAAATATTCTTGCGGGATTGCTCTTTGGTATTGCGGTTACGCCAGTCCAGCAGCTTTAACGCCGGTTTACTTAACCGCGCCCATGCTGATTCCAGCTTGTCCAATAGCGCCGAATTGCGCGCCAACAGTTGCACCAGCACAGTTAAGTTGTCACTGCGCCACTGGCCAAAAATATAAGACTCCCCGGCCCCCACTGAACCTGCAAAAATTAACTTCTGATAAAACTCAGGGTCCAGCACTGTCAGGGTACTTTGCAGTTCGCCTTTGGCATCACCCAACAGCGTCTTTTCCTGGCCTTCCACCAGTAACACTGCACCATACTGCAACTGACTCAGATGATTCAGCACCAGCGAGCGACAGGTTTTATCAAACCAGCGTAAATTCTGAAACGGACATTGTTCGGTGATGGAAACCGTCATCTTGCTCTTTCCTTTGACTTAGGGTGGCCATATACGGGAACTGCTTTGAGCAGCAGTTTTAACGCATGCCAGTAAATTCGACTCATCACTTGTACGTTTTGCCAGGGACGGCGGATCAATAAGCTTTTTAAAGTCTCCAGACTAAAACTCTGCTGCGCCAGGTCAAACCAGGCGCTGAATACCTTCTGGCCAGCTTTAAAATTACTGATCCCCAACTGCAGCTGTGCTGCATTGGTCACAACAGTCCAGTGATACTGCATATCCATTGGGTTAAAAGGTGACACATGAAAAGCTTTGTCGTGCTGATATTGTGCCTTTTCTGCGCCCGCTACAGGCACCAGGTAATAATGCCGCTCGTTCCAGGGGGTATTACTCACTTCCGCAAGCAAAGCCACCACCTGCCCTAGTTCATCAAAACAATAATACAAAGTCAAAGGGCTGAAATAATAACCCCAGTTGGCCAGCGGGCTGAGCATACAAACCTTAGCCACGGAACCGCTAAACCCCAATTGCTGCACTTTTTGTTTCACAGCAAGAGTCAGATCCTCCGGGCCGGGTAAGTAGTCTGAACGCCGGTAACTGCAGGCGGCAAAACGGGCCTGCGACCATAACCAGCCACAGGCCGGGATCTGGTCCAGTTCAGCCAAATCCAGCCAGAAATAATGCACCTGATACGCAAAGCCATGTTCTTTCGGCACATAACGTTTATGCCCAACTTCACCCGTTAATAACGCATGACCTGACGGGATCAAAATTCCACTCCCATGGCTCGCGCTATATCGACGGCACTTCGCACGCCATCTTCATGAAAGCCGTTGTACCAGTAAGCGCCGCAGTACCAGCTGTTGTTGACACCACTAATCTCTGCACGGCGCTGCTGGGCGACAATAGTGCAGTGATTAAATACAGGATGGTGGTACTGAAAACGTTTTAAAATTTTGCTCTGATCTATAGCCTGACTGTGATTGAGCGTCACCACAAAAGTCACAGGCGCATCAATGCCCTGCAAAATATTCATGTTGTAACTTAAAGTGGCATGGCTGGATGCATTATCTGTCAGATGGTAATTCCAGGCCGCCCATGCGGCTTTACGTTTGGGCAAAATGCGCTCGTCTGTATGCAAAATCACTTCGTTGCCCTGATAAGCAATACCGCCTAACACCTGACGCTCAGCTTCGCTTGGGTCTTTTAACAACGCCAGTGCCTGATCGCTGTGACAGGCAAATACCACCTGATCAAAACGTTCGGTGTGGCCGTCTTTAAACTCCAGTGTGACACCGTCAGCGTCGCGGCTCACGCTTTGCACCGGGCTGTTGAGTTTCAGCTGTTCAGGGTTCAGCTTCTGCAACAACGCCTGCACATACTGCCGTGAACCACCTTTAATCACAGACCATTGTGGCCTGTCAGCCAGATTCAGCAAGCCATGGTTTTTAAAAAACTGCAGGAAAAAACGCAGTGGAAAAGACGGCATATCAGCAAGACCAGCCGACCAGATCGCAGCGCCCATAGGCAACAAATAGTCGTTGCGAAGTTCTTTGCCTAAATTATGTTTGGCCAGAAACTCGTCAATCAGCAAATCCAGATCCGGATGATTTTGCTCAAGTAAACTTTTACCCAGCTTATTAAATTTGACAATATCCAGCAGCATACGCCAGAACGAAGGCCGGAACAGGTTGCGGCGCTGGGCAAATAAAGTCGTCAGCGTATGGCCGTTGTATTCCAGACCCGTATCGGCTTTTTTCACCGAAAAACTCATTTGGGTGTGCTGTGAATCCACCTGCAGCTCGGCTAAAAACTTATTAAAAAGTGGATAAGTCCAGTTGTTAAACACAATAAAACCTGTGTCTATGGCGTAGTCTTTGCCACCAAACTCCACATCCACAGTAGCGGTATGGCCACCTAAATAACAGCCTGCTTCAAACAAAGTGACCTGATGCTGGCGCTGTAATAAGTACCAACTGATCATGCCGGAAATACCGCCACCTATGATTGCTATCTTCATTCAGTCCTTCCTGGTTAAAGCCACAGCTGCGTTCACGGCGTGACCTGCCTCCGTCCGTCACATCTTTGTGCTGCCGGAGCCTCTGTTGTTATTTGCTTGCCTTCACCTTCAGCTGGTGTGGGCAGCGTGTTGATTTGCCATTTTTTGTCTGATTTTTTTCGTGATAAAACCAAGCACGGGAATATGCTGCAGCACCATCTCGTTTAAGTCGTAATAGTCCCTGTGATAGGCAATTTTGCCTTCGCTGTTCCAGTGCACCACAGAACAGCCATGCACAGAAACCGGCTTCCCTTTGCCTATGGCTTCATGGCTGAACGTCATCACCCAGCTCAGACAGCCCTGATCCTCATTGGCTATTTTGGCAGTAGCGACAAACTGACAGCTGGTTAAACGCTCATAGGCATGAGAAAAATACTGCTGCAACTGCTCAAGCCCCAGCATATGGTGCACAGGGTCGATAAACTCTACATTGCGGGCATAAAGTTCGGGCAAAGAGCTCAGGTTGTTCTGGCTCAGGTTATTGTAAAAATTCAGCACAGCGTCCAGCCGTTCTGTCGCGTTTATCTCATTCATGATCAACGTCATCCTGCGTTTTTTTTACAGTGTGAAACAACTCTAAGGTTTTTAGCCTCGCCTTGCTGTGATCCACCAGAGGTTTGGCATAGTCACTCCACATCGGCAAAGGATGAGGCCAGTGAATTTGTTTTTTTGGTACATCTGCAAGTGCAGGCAGCATACGTTTGATAAATACGCCGTCCGGGTCAAAACGTTCGCTTTGCGTCACAGGATTAAAAATCCGGAAATAAGGTGCAGCGTCAGTTCCTGTCGAAGCCGCCCATTGCCAGCCCCCATTATTGGCAGCAAAGTCGCCATCAATCAGCTTTGACATAAAATACTGCTCACCCCAACGCCAGTCGATATGTAAGTCTTTTACCAGAAAACTCGCCACTATCATCCGCAGCCTGTTGTGCATCCAGCCGGTGTGATTCAGCTGCCGCATCGCCGCGTCCACTATGGGATAACCTGTAGTGCCATCACACCAGGCCTGAAACAGCGCCGGATTGTTCGGCCAAACAATACCATCTGTATCCTGTTGAAAAGCCTTATGTTTAATTAAATCCGGGAAAGCCACCAGAATATGATGATAAAAATCCCGCCATATCAGCTCAGATAACCAGACCGCAGCACCGGATTTTTCCCTGTCCCAGTCTTGTTCTGCTTCCAGCTGTAAACGACTGACACACTGCTGCGCAGAAATAACCCCAATCGCCAGATAAGCAGACAAAGACGAAGTGCCATCCAAAGCAGGGAAATCGCGCTCAGTATGATAAAACGCCACTTTATCCCGGCAGAATTGCCGCATGTTGTCCAATACCTGCAGCTCATCCACCACATAAGCCGCTGAACTGTTATCACCTCGTTGCATCACAGGCAATTCTGGCCATTGCAGCTTTATTGCAGGCAAAGCTTTTGGCTTAGGAAAACATCGCACTCCTGCTTCACGCAGGCGTGTCAGCCAGGTTTTCTTAAAAGGCGTAAAAATCTGATAAATACCACCGGTTTTACTCAGGATAGTCCCAGGCACCATCACAGCTTTGCGGTCAAACCAATAACAGGCTTTACCAGCATCAGCAAAAACACGACTGACTTTATCATCGCGCACACGCTCACGTAACTCGTATTCAGTATGGCCATACAGGGCTTCTGCACCTGCATCTATCAGCTGCTGCATCAGTTCAGGTACAGCAGAATAATGATTGCCTTCAATCGCCAGCAGAGGAATATTTAAAGCTGCTAGTTCAGTTTGTAATTGCAGTACCCGACGCCGGATCAAATCCTGCTTGATGGGTGCCATAAAATGCTGCTGCCAGCTTTGTGCTGTGGCAACAAAAAGCGCCAGCACAGGCAACCCGGCCTGACACGCTTCATACAGCGCCTGATTGTCATACACTCGCAGGTCATTGCGCAGCCAGACTAAAGAAAATGCGGTTTTGCTCATCAGGCGCGTAACCCCAGCTCATCAGGAAAAGGCTGTAAATACTGCTGAGCCGCCACGTACTGATGGGGGTGCTGAGCTAAATGGTGCCGCAGCAAAGTTAAAGGGGCCAGCAAAGGCAAATGACCCTGACGGTATTTGTGAATAAGGTTCAGCAGCTCCAGCTTAGCGCTGCTGCTTAACATCTTCTTGAAGAAGCCCTGCAAATGCATCAGCACATTCGCCTGCTGTTTACGGGTGGCTTGTTGTTTTAACGCCTGCATTAAATCCAGTAAATAACGCTGCGCTAACTCCTCTGGGGCAAAGAGTTTCGCCTGCGCCACCAGACGCCCTAATTCACGGTAGGCCGTTGGACTGTGCGCCATCACCAGAAACTTATAACGGCTGTGAAAAGCCACCAGTTTGCCCACAGTAAAACCCGACTGCAGCAACTGCTGATAGTCATGGCAGGCGAAAATCCGGGTAACAAAGTTTTCTCTCAGATTGCTATCGAGCAAACGACCATCTTCTTCTACAGGCAACCAGGGATAGCTATGCATCAATTGTTGTGTAAAAACACCAACTCCGACCTTACCCAACTGGTGACCATTTTGATCATTTAACCTTACCCGCTCCATACCGCAGCTCGGGGACTTGGCACAGACAATATAACCAGACAGCTGGCTTAAACCCGGCAGCAGCTTTTCAGTAAACTGCAACATGCTGTCGGTGTGATCAATGCTGCTGTCCTTACTGTTAACCAGCCGGATCTGCTGCTTGTCATTCAACTGCAAACGAATAGCAGGACGTGGCACACCTAAACCTATCGCCTGCTCGGGGCAAACAGGTACATAAGACACAAAAGGAGCCAGAGTAGCAGTGCAGAACTCAGAAGCTTTATGGCCGGCGTCAAAACGTACTTTTTGTCCAAGCACACAAGCGCTGACACCGATTTGGATATTCATAATAAGGACTCACTGAAAAATCACGGTGATGACTGGAAATGTTTACAGATCATCAGCTTCATTGGATCACTGCAAGAAAAAATTTTTGATAAAAACAATCGCC
>CAMLSF010000162.1 GCA_946482615.1 uncultured Chromatiaceae bacterium
GGAAATGTACAAAGACGGCGTGGATTTAGGCACTGTAGCCTGGGTTGCACACTAGTAATTATCTGGATTAGAGGGCATAAGCCATGGCGTACAGCAATAAAGTCATAGACCATTACGAAAACCCACGTAACGTAGGTTCATTCGCCAAAGACGACCCAAGCGTAGCAACAGGTATGGTTGGTGCGCCGGCTTGTGGCGACGTGATGAAGTTACAGTTAAAAATTAACGACCAGGGCATTATCGAAGATGCCAAGTTCAAAACCTATGGCTGTGGCAGCGCTATTGCGTCCAGCTCATTAGTGACTGAATGGGTCAAAGGCAAAAGCATTGACGAAGCGGCTTTAATTAAAAATACCGATATAGCGCAGGAACTGGCTTTACCTCCGGTAAAAATCCACTGCTCTATTCTGGCGGAAGATGCAATCAAAGCAGCCATTGCTGATTACAAACAACGTCACGGGAATTAAGTTATGGCTATATCAATGACACCAGCGGCAGCGGATCGCGTCAGAAGTTTCCTCGCCAACAGAGGCAAAGGCCTGGGTTTGCGTGTCGGCGTAAAAACCACAGGCTGTTCAGGACTGGCTTATGTGCTGGAGTTTGTTGACGAGCTAAATGATGACGATCAGGTGTTTGAACAAAACGATCTGAAACTTATCGTTGATGGTAAAAGCCTGGTGTACATAGACGGTACCCAGCTGGATTTTGTCAAAGAAGGTTTAAACGAAGGGTTCCAGTTTAACAACCCCAACGTCAATGGCGAATGTGGTTGTGGCGAAAGCTTCACAGTTTAACTAAGGGCGCAGATGAATTACTTTCAGCTTTTTCATCTGCCAGCTCAGTTTGAGCTGGATTTGACTGAATTAGGCACCCGCTATCTGGAACTGCAGCGCCAGTTTCATCCTGACAAACATGCGGCTGGTTCAGAGCGCGATAAGCTGATGGCGGTACAACAGGCTGCCAATATCAATGATGCCTATCACAGCTTAAAGCAACCCTTGTTGCGCGCCGAACATTTACTGGCGTTACGGGGTTTAAAAATCAGTAACGAGCAACGCAGTTTTATGGAGCCTGCATTTTTAATGCAGCAAATGGAATTACGTGAATTGCTGGCAGAGATTAGCGAAGCGGCCGATCCATCTCATTTAATTGATGAAGCTGACCAGCAAATTCAGAAACAGAAAAAAGCCTTATTACGACAGTTGCAGTCGGCACTGGACGCCAACAGCCCTGAGCATGATCATCAGGCGGCTGATATAATCCGCAAACTCAAATTTTTCTTTAAGCTGCAGCAAGAGCTGGAGCTTTTGGAACAACAAACACAAGACTAAAGAGCAGCATGGCGTTATTACAAATTGCAGAGCCCGGTCAAAGCGCGGCTCCACATCAGCACAAGTTAGCCGCAGGTATTGATCTCGGTACCACCAACTCGCTCGTTGCTACTGTTCGCAGTGGCGAAGCCAAAACGCTGTTTAATACAGCAGGCCAGGACATGGTGCCTTCTGTGGTGCGTTACACCAAAGATAGCGTCATCGTAGGTCATGCCGCTGCAGCGGAAGCTGTACTTGATCCACATAACACTATAGTGTCAGTTAAACGCCTGATGGGCCGTGGTTTTGCTGAAATCAATGCCGATGCTGAACATATCCCTTATGAGCTGGTTGATCAGTCTGGCTTAGTGGCGATAAACACTATTCAGGGTATTAAAAACCCGGTGGAGGTCTCAGCTGAGATTCTGGCGACTTTAGCCGACACCGCCAGCCAAACCTTAGGTGGAGAGCTGACTGGTGTGGTGATTACTGTACCTGCCTATTTTGATGACTCGCAGCGTCAGGCGACCAAAGATGCAGCCAAACTGGCAGGTCTGAATGTATTACGTTTATTAAACGAACCCACAGCAGCAGCTTTAGCTTATGGCCTGGATTCTGGTCAGGAAGGAGTAGTTGCTGTTTACGATTTAGGTGGTGGTACTTTTGATATCTCTATCCTGCGCTTAAAGCGGGGGGTGTTTGAAGTCTTAGCCACAGGTGGTGACTCGGCTTTAGGTGGAGATGATTTTGATCATGCTCTGGTTAGCTGGTTACAACAACAGACTGGTCAAAACACATTATCGCATTCAGAACTGCGTCAGTACCTGGTGACAGCCCGCCAAATCAAAGAAAACTTAAGTGCGGCAGAGCAGCTGGATTTTGTGTTGCCACTTACTTCCGGTGACTTTAAAGGCCAAATCAGCCGTGCTGATTTTGACGCTTTAATTCAGCCTTTAGTGCGCAAGACCATTCGTGCCTGTAAACAAGTACTGCGTGATGCCGGTTTAGAGACTGAAGAAATTCAGCAAGTGGTGATGGTCGGTGGGTCTACCCGGGTGCCACTGGTACGAAGTGCTGTGGCGGAGTTTTTCGATACAGAACCACTGACGTCTATAGATCCGGACAAAGTAGTGGCCATAGGCGCAGCTATTCAGGCGAACGTTCTGGTCGGTAATAAATCGGATCACGACACTTTGCTTTTGGATGTGATCCCGCTGTCTTTAGGTTTGGAGACCATGGGTGGCTTAGTGGAGAAAATTATTCCACGTAACACAGTGATCCCTGTGGCCCGGGCTCAGGAATTTACCACTTTTAAAGATGGTCAGACGGCTATGGCCATTCATGTGCTGCAAGGTGAACGTGAACTGGTGGATGCCTGTCGTTCTCTGGCGCGTTTTAATCTGACTAACATTCCGGCTATGGCGGCTGGTGGCGCTCATATCCGTGTCACTTTCCAGGTGGATGCGGACGGCTTACTCAGCGTCACAGCTCAGGAAAAATCCACCGGGGTTAGCGCCAGTATTCAGGTTAAACCTTCCTACGGTTTAAGTGATGATCAGGTTGCGACTATGATCCAAAGCTCTATGCTCTATGCCAAACAGGATATGCAACTGCGTTTGTTAAAAGAGCAACAGGTGGAAGCAGAGCGGGTGCTCGAAGCAGTGACTGCAGCTTTAAATGCGGATGCAGCACTTTTGACCGCAGAAGAAAAGTTAAATGTAGAACAAGCCCTTGCTGAACTGGCCACAGTGAAACAAGGCGACAATACGGCTGCAATTAAAGCGGCTATTGAACATACCAATCATATAACGGATGAGTTTGCAGCGCGCCGTATGGATATCTCCATTCGAAGTGCATTGCAGGGTCATAAGGTCGACGAGGTCTGATATGCCACAAATCATCTTTTTACCCCATGCCGAATTATGCCCTGAAGGCGCTGCAGTTGAAGCCAAAACAGGCGAAACTGTGCTGGATGTGGCACTGCGTTCAGGCATTTCTATTGAGCATGCCTGCGAAAAATCCTGTGCCTGCACCACCTGTCACGTCATAGTACGTGAAGGCTTCCGTTCACTGAATCCAAGTGATGAGCTGGAAGACGATATGCTGGATAAAGCCTGGGGTTTAGAGCCGGATTCACGTTTAGGGTGTCAGGCCCGTATTGCGGATGAAGACTTAGTGGTCGAAATTCCTAAGTACACCGTTAATATGGTCAGCGAAGGGCATTAATTCAGGTCCATTGCTACAAAAGAAGCAGCTTCGGGCTGCTTTTTTTACAGTTGCAGCATGGGTTCTGATCACAAAATAAAAGCTTTATCCGCCCTATTTAGAAAAAATAGGTTTTTTATTTTCCTTAGCGTATAATTCGCGGCCTTAAATTTTATTCACCCTTTTGATTACAGGAGTCTGTCATGGCTTTAGAACGTACTTTTTCAATCGTAAAACCTGATGCAGTTGCGAAAAACCACATCGGTGCTATCTACAACCGTTTTGAGTCTGCAGGTTTACGTATTGTTGCTGCCAAAATGTTGCACTTAAGCCGTGAACAGGCTGAAGGTTTCTATGCTGAGCACAAAGAGCGTCCATTCTTCAATGCTTTAGTTTCTTTCATGACGTCTGGCCCTGTTATGGTTCAGGTGTTAGAAGGTGAAGACGCTGTACGTAAAAACCGTGAAATCATGGGTGCGACTAACCCGAAAGACGCTGCTGCCGGTACTTTACGTGCTGACTACGCTGCCAGCATCGACGAAAACGCTGTGCACGGTTCAGACGCTGCTGCTTCTGCTGCCCGTGAAATTGCTTACTTCTTCACTGAAGCTGAGCTGTGTTCACGTACTCGTTAATTTATTTAAACCGTCGTTCTTGAAGAGGCAGCGCAGCTGCAACTCCAATTACTTAGGTTTAGAATGAGTTACATGGACGATTCGATAAAAGGGAGCTCAGCTCCCTTTCTATCTATTTAAACTGTCCTATTTTTTATTTATCTATGTTGTGAGGAAAAGCCCAAATGAGCCAAACAGAAAACAAAGTCAATCTGCTTGATCTGACCCGCGCCCAGATGAAGGAGTTTTTTGTCTCTATTGGTGAAGCAGGCTTCAGAGCTGATCAGGTGATGAAATGGATTTACCATTTCTGCATCGACGACTTTGACAAAATGACCAACATCAACAAAAAGTTACGCGACAAATTAAAAGAAAAAGCTGTGATTGCAGCGCCAGAAGTGGTAACGCGTCAGGACAGCGCTGATGGCACTATCAAGTTCGTGATGGGCTTGTCTGGTGGTCAGGAAGTGGAAACTGTCTGGATCCCGGAAAAAGACCGTCGTACTTTATGTGTCTCCTCGCAGGTGGGTTGCGCTTTAGAATGTACTTTTTGTTCTACAGCCCAACAGGGGTTTAACCGCAATCTGAAAGTGTCTGAAATCATTGGTCAGGTCTGGCGTGTCGCGCAGATCATCGGCAGCTACGGCGATACAGGTGAAAAACCAGTGACCAACGTAGTGATGATGGGCATGGGCGAGCCTTTGCTTAATCTGAATAACGTTGTACCAGCCATGGAGCTGATGCTGGAAGACTTTGGTTTTGGTTTATCCAAACGCCGTGTGACTTTAAGTACTTCAGGTGTAGTACCGGCTTTAGATATGCTGAAAGAGCGTATCGATGTGGCTTTGGCCATTTCATTACATGCACCGAACAACGCTTTGCGTGATGAACTGGTGCCAGTGAATAAAAAATACCCTATGGAAGAATTCCTCGCTGCGGCGAAACGTTATGTCACAGATTCCCGTGCTAACGATAAAGTCACAGTCGAATATGTGATGCTCGATGGGGTCAACGACAGCATGGAACAAGCCCATGAGCTGGCGCATGCGCTGAAAGGCACCCCATCTAAAGTGAACCTGATCCCTTTTAACCCATACCCGGGTTCACCCTACAAACGTTCCAGCAATTCCCGCATCGATCGCTTTAATAAAGTGCTGCAGGAACACGGTTATACAGTGATGGTACGTAAGACCCGTGGTGATGATATTGACGCTGCTTGTGGTCAGTTGGTCGGGGATGTGATTGACAGAACCAAACGTTTAGCAAAAAAACAGATGAAAGGTCAGGAGATTTCAGTAAAAATGGTATAACACTCCATTGAACTGGTATCGTTATGCAAAAACTCAGGCTCTTAGCTTGTGTTGTGTTCAGTATACAGTTGGCAGCTTGTGTCACTGAAACCACAGTAGTGGGCAGTGACCGTCAGGTCCGTCCCAAGACAGATCAAAAAGAAGCTGCCCGCACCCGCATCGCTTTAGGCATTAATTACCTGCAAAGGGGCGATAATGCACAGGCCAAGTTTAATCTGGAAAAAGCCAAAAGCTTAGCGCCTGAACTGGCCGAAGTGCATAACGCCATGGCTTATTATTATCAGCAGGTGGCGGAATTTGAAGCGGCCGAAAAATCCTATCAAAAAGCTATAGATCTCGAACCTGATAACGCCGACTCCTACAACAACTATGGCGCTTTTTTGTGCCAGCGTGGTAAGTATCAGCAAGCTGAGAAGTTGTTGTTACAGGCAATCAGCCGCCCTGGTTATATCCGTGCGGCAGACAGCTATGAAAATATTGCTTTGTGCCGGCTGGAGCAAAAGGATTTTATTCAGGCCAAGTCCTATCTCGATTTATCCATTAAACACAATGCCAGCAGGCCCAGTGCTTTGTTTAACTTAGCCTCGGTCAATTATGCGATGGCCGATTTACCTGCAGCCCAGGTGCTGCTGGACAGAATGCAAAACGCGTCACAAATTTCGCCCCGTTCTGTGTTATTGAGCTATCAGATCGCGCAGGAGCAACAGGACTACAGCAGGATGCAAACGGCAGAGCAATTACTGCTGACCACTTATCCGCAAAGTCAGGAAAGCTTGTTGTTTAGTCAGGGCAAATTGAACGAGTCCGAATTCAGTAAACTCAGACAAGACTATAAACAGCAGTTACTGCAACAGCCGGCGGAACAACTCAAAACTGGGGCAGTTCAGCCTAAAATCAAAATCACCCGTAAAAAGCCACCCGCAGTGGTGGCAACACAACCAGAGATTGTGCCTGTTGAACGGACGACAGAGACACAAAGTCAGGCTGAAACTCTGGTTCAGCAACATGAAGTACAACAAGATGAAACCTTGTATGGCATAGCAGAGCGTTACAGTGTTACTATTAGCGATATAATCAGCTGGAACTCTTTGCGTGATAATCAGCCTATAGTCAAGGGCCAGATCCTTTGGATTGGACAACAAGCACCCCGGCAGATCGAACCACAAATTGAAGTACCAGAACGTTATCAAATCCAGTATGGCGATACCTTATTCCGGATTTCGATGCGTTACAGGGTGAAACTAACCAGCCTGCTGCAATGGAACAACTTAACTGAGCAAAGCCCGATACGGGCTGGGCAATTTATCTACTTAAAAGATCCGGCACAATTGGAATTATGACGACTGAATTAACGCAGCCCACTCTTAGCGCAGGACAAAGATTACGTCAGGCCCGTGAGCAACAAAATCTGACCGTAGCGCAAGTGGCACAGCAACTGAATTTAAGCAAAAGCCTAATCGACGATATCGAACAGGATCAGGTCGACGCCAAGCTGTCCTCAACTTTTGTTCGTGGTTATTTACGCTCTTATGCCAAATTGCTGAAAATACCAGCCCAACAAGTGTTGGATGCCTACAGCAGTAACTCTAAAGGTTTGCATCAGGTTCCCAGCCTGACCCGCAGTTTTTCTAAACGCACCGCCAAAGAAGCCACAGAAAACCGCTTTATGTGGGTGACTTATTTTGTTATTGCTGTTTTTGTTGTGCTGTTAGTTTTAGGCTTCTGGCAAAGTCGTTTTGGTGGCTCCGCATCTGGTTCTGCTTTGCCTATGGCGCAAACGGATGAAACTATGCTGGCTAGTGAAGAGGCGAAGCCTGTTGAAACTCAGCCCTATCAGCAAACAGAACAGCCACAAACACAACAAAGCAGCATTCCAGTGACTCAGTTGGATCACTCGCCAACAGCGACTGATACTCCAACGGGGGCGGCTGCTCCACAAAATAGTTTAACCACTGATGTTCCTGCTGTAATACCTGCACAACCGCAAGCAGTAGCGACACAACCAGCTGCAGCCAGTCCTGAGACGACAACAGAAGCAAATTCCGGGAACACAGCTGCGCAGAATACATCTGCTGTCACCACTGGAGTTCAGAGTGAACCACAAACGCAGCAATCAGTTACTGAAGTCTCAGCTCCGGTTCAAAACCAGGCTCAAGCCTCTGCTCCGGTCACTAATACGGTTCCGGCTGTGGGTGATACTGCTGTGCAGGGCGTCACGAACTCAACTGCAGACACTCAAACTCCGGCTCCTGTTGATGCATCGGCTAATGCCACTATCAGCTTGTCTTTGAGTGCAGAATGTTGGGTGGATATAGTAGATGCGACTGGTAAACGTCTGGTGTTTGGCAGTCGTCAGGCCGGTGAACAACTGAATTTACGTGGTGTTGCGCCAGTCAAAGTGTTATTAGGTAACGCAGCAGCAGCCACTCTTAGCTTTAATGGCGAAGCCATTGACCTGTCAGGTTATCCAACAGGTCGGGTCGCCCGGTTAACCCTCGGACAAAACTGATGAGTTACGCAGAAAATCCTATTAAAAGACGCCAGTCCACTCAAATTAAAGTGGGCAATGTACTGATAGGCGGTGATGCGCCTATTGCAGTCCAGTCGATGACCAATACCAAAACCACAGATGTAGCCGCCACAGTGGCGCAAATTCAGGCCATTGC
>CAMLSF010000163.1 GCA_946482615.1 uncultured Chromatiaceae bacterium
AGGTGTCATCACTCTTGATGATCTGGCAGAGCTTGGGGTAGATGATTTGATTGAAATCGAAAAAATGACTGAAGAAAAAGCGGCAGAGCTGATTATGGCTGCCCGTAATATTGTTTGGTTCAGTGAAGACAAATAAGTGGGTCAACGGAGGTAAAAACTGACATGGCAGATGTAACCATAGAAAAACTGGCCAGTGACGTCAATACGACTGTTGATCGTATAATCCAACAGTTTGCGGATGCAGGCATAACAAAACAAGCCGGTCAAATGGTCAATGAAGAAGAGAAAAAAACGCTTCTGGACCACTTAAGCCGTGCCCACGGCGGTCAGTCTGCTGAACCGTCTAAACTGACGCTGGTACGTAAAGAAAAAACCACTCTGAGTGTGGCAGGTGGTGCTGGTCGCAACCGTGAAATTCAGGTGGAAGTGCGCAAGCAAAAGACCTTTGTTAAACGTCCTTCTGGTGAAGAAGCTGCAAAGCTGGCTGAAGAAGAACGTATTGCTGCAGAACAGGCGGCTGAAGCTGCAAAACGTGAACAGGAGCGTTTGGCTGCGGAGCAAAAGGCAAAAGAAGAAGCCAATCGTAAAGCCAAAGAAGAAGCTGAGCGTAAAGCGGCTGAACAGAAAAAACGTGACGAAGCTAAACATGCACAGTTGATGAAAGACGACCCGGAAGAAGCCGCCCGTCGTGCAGCGAAAGAGGAAGCCAAGCGTGAAGCTGAGCGGATCAAAGCCCAACAAGAAGCTGAGCTGTTACGTAAAATGGAAGCTGAAGCCAAACAACAGGCTGAAGCTGCACGTCGTTTAGCTGAAGAAAATGCGGAACGTTGGGCCAAAGAAGAGACTAAACCAGCAGAAGAAGCGGACTATCACTTAACCAGCAATGTGTACGCTAAACAAGCTGAAGACGAAGTGGATGCCCGTGAAGAACGTGGTGGCCGTCGTACTACGAAAAAGGCTCCAGCTGGCAAAGCCAAGAAAAAAGATGATGTGGATGATAAAGACGCTTTTAACCGCGCCAATCGCCACAAGAAAAAGAAAACTCCTGTCAGCATGCAGCATGGTTTTAACAAACCAGCTCAGCCGGTAGAACGTGAAGTTAAAATCGGCGAAACCATCACAGTAGCTGAATTAGCTTCTAAGATGGCTGTGAAAGCTTCTGAAGTGATCAAGGTGATGATGAAGATGGGCGCTATGGCGACTATCAACCAGGTCATTGATCAGGAAACGGCTGCTATCGTTTGTGAAGAGATGGGCCACAAATTCACTCTGACTAAAGAAAACGAGCTGGAAGAAGCGGTAATGTCTGACCGCGAAGGTCAGGGCGAGTTAGAACCTCGTGCTCCGGTAGTTACCGTTATGGGTCACGTTGACCACGGTAAAACCTCTACACTGGATTACATCCGTAAAGCTAAAGTAGCAGCTGGCGAAGCCGGTGGTATTACTCAGCATATTGGTGCATACCATGTAGAAACAGAGCGCGGTATGGTGACTTTCCTGGATACACCAGGTCACGCTGCCTTTACGTCAATGCGTGCCCGTGGTGCCAAGGCAACAGACATAGTCGTCCTTGTTGTTGCTGCAGACGATGGTGTGATGCCACAAACCAAAGAAGCTATTCAGCACGCAAAAGCTGCTGGTGTGCCACTGGTTGTTGCAGTAAACAAAATGGATAAACCGGATGCAGATCCGGATCGTGTTCGTAATGAATTGTCTCAGTACGGCGTTATTTCTGAAGAGTGGGGCGGTGATACTCAGTTCGTGCCTATCTCTGCGAAAACAGGTATGGGGATAGACGACCTGCTGGAAGCTATACTGAACCAGGCTGAACTGCTTGAATTAAAAGCGGTGAAAAAAGGCCTGGCCCGTGGTGTAGTAATCGAATCCCGTCTGGACAAAGGCCGTGGTCCTGTTGCGTCCATTCTGGTTCAGGAAGGTACATTACAACAAGGCGAAATCGTACTTTGTGGTTTTGAATACGGCCGTGTTCGTGCCATGCGCGATGAAAACGGTAAAGAAATTAAGCTGGCAGGCCCATCTATTCCGGTAGAGATTTTAGGTCTGTCCGGTGTGCCACAAGCTGGTGATGAAGTGACTGTGGTGAAAGACGAGCGTAAAGCCCGTGAAGTTGCTTTGTACCGTCAGGGTAAATTCCGTGACGTCAAACTGGCCCGTCAGCAAAAATCCAAGCTGGAAAACATGTTTGCTAACATGTCTGAAGGCGATGTGGCTGAGCTGAACATAGTGCTGAAAGCGGACGTACAAGGTTCTGTGGAAGCGATCAGTGAATCCTTAAGCCGTCTGTCGACTGATGAAGTAAAAATCAAAATCATCGGTAGTGGTGTGGGTGGTATTACTGAAACTGACGCGACACTTGCTGCAGCTTCTTCTGCTATCATCATTGGTTTCAACGTACGTGCCGAAGGCACAGCACGTAAGATCATTGAAGAAGAGAACCTGGACTTACGTTACTACAGCATCATTTATGAACTGTTAGACGAAGTACGTGCAGCGATGACAGGTATGTTAGCTCCTGAGTTTAAACAGCAGATCATAGGTCTGGCTCAGGTGCGTGACGTATTCCGTTCTCCGAAGTTTGGTGCTATCGCCGGCTGTATGGTGACCGAAGGTATCATCAAGCGCAACGCACCAATTCGTGTACTGCGTGACAACGTGGTTATTTTCGAAGGCGAGCTGGAGTCCCTGCGTCGCTTCAAAGATGACGTGTCCGAAGTACGCAATGGTTTCGAATGTGGTATCGGCGTGAAGAACTACAACGACGTGCGTGAAGGTGACCAGATTGAAGTGTTTGAAGTGGTTCAGGTGGAACGTACTTTATAACCAGCATCTGCGCTTTTAGATTATAGATACAGAGATCGGCAGGGGCTTAGGCCCCTGTTTCTTTCTGCTCACATGTGTTGGAAAGAGTTATGGCAAAAGAATTTACCCGGGTAGACCGTCTGTCGCAGCAAATGCAGCAGGAAATCGCAGTGATTTTACAGCGTGAAATCAAAGATCCACGTTTACACAACATGATTACCGTGTCTGATGTAAATGTGTCGCGTGACTTATCACACGCCAAAATTTATGTCACTTTTTTAGGCCTGGAAGCTGAAAAAGTGAAAGCAAACCTGGATATTTTAAATGATGCTGTAGGTTATATCCGCAGTCTGATTGCCAAGCGTATTCAGGCCCGTATAGTGCCTACCATTCGTTTTTACTTTGATCAGTCGCTGGATCAGGGCATTCGTATGGCTAACCTGGTTGAACAGGTGCGCCGCGAAGATGACAAACGTCGTATTGAGGCAGGGCAAGAACCGGAGCGTAAGCCTAAAGTGGCGCAGGACGAGGAAGAGTAATGGCGCGTCGTGCTGTCCACGGCATTTTGCTCCTTGATAAGCCGTTAGAAATCTCCAGCAATGGTATTTTGCAGCGGGTGCGTTGGTTGTATCAGGCTGAAAAGGCCGGTCATACCGGTGCTTTAGACCCGCTGGCCAGTGGTTTATTGCCGATTTGTTTTGGTGAAGCCACAAAGTTTTGTCAGTTCTTGTTAGACACAGATAAAACTTATCTGGTGACAGCTCATTTTGGGTTGCGCACAGATACCAGTGATGCGGCTGGTGAAATTATCAGCCGCAGGCCAGTGACTTTTGATCAAGCCATGCTTGAGCAGATGATGCAGCAGTTCCGTGGCCCTCAAATGCAAGTGCCGACCATGTTCTCGGCTTTAAAGTATCAGGGGCAGCCTTTGTACAAATATGCCCGTCAGGGGATTGAAGTACCGCGAGAAGCCCGGCCTATCAGCATATTCCGTTTTGAATTGCAGCAGTTTGACGGCGAATACGCCAGCTTTCTGGTGCATTGCAGCAAAGGTACGTATATCCGCACTTTAATAGACGATTTAGGTGAGGCTTTGGGTTCCGGCGCTTATGTCAGTGCTTTACGCCGCATTCATGTCGGGCCTTTTGATGCCGCGCAGATGCTGACGCAGGAACAGCTGGTGCCTTTTAACGATAAGCAGGATTGGGCTGGTTTAGACGCTTTATTGTTGCCTATGGATTTAGCCTTAACAGGTTTACCAGAGCTGCATCTGAATGAAGTTCAGCAAAAACGTTTAGTGCATGGCCAGACTGTGCAGTTGAGTGATGCTGAATTGGCTGATTTTGGCTCAGCCTCCGCCGGGGCTATTAAATTGTATGGTTCTGCCGGACAATTTATCGGTGTGGCTTCATTAGACACAGGTGTACTGTCGGTTCGCCGCTTGCTCAATACCAGTGTGTGGCAAACCGCAATTTAAGGCTTGTTTGTTTGGATGAAAACGCATAGAATGCGCGCTCATTTTCGTTGTGGCTGGATTAGTGGCCGGCTACAACACATCTCTCTATTGGAGGCTCTATGTCACTAACTACAGCTGAAAAAGCGCAAATCTTAGCAGATTACGCTGTTAAACAAGGCGATACCGGTTCACCAGAAGTACAAGTTGCATTATTAACTGCAACTATTGCTAAGTTACAACCGCACTTTGCTGACCACAAGCACGACCACCACTCTCGTCGTGGCCTGTTACGTATGGTTAGCCAACGTCGTAAGTTATTAGATTACTTAAAAGGCAAAGACGCTCAGCGTTACGCTACTCTGATCGAGCGTTTAGGTCTGCGTCGTTAATCCGCAGCTTATGCCTGAAAAAAGCCAGTCTCCGACTGGCTTTTTTTTATTTTCACTCAGAAAATTCCGCACCAATGCAACTTAATGCCTGCATGATGTTCTTACCGCCCGGATATGTTTAAATTTTATACCCTGCGACTCTGGCGCCAGCTATCTTTTAAGCCCTGTAACAGGCTATACTGTGCCGCGAAAAACAGACCAAAAGACTCCGCGAAAAAACGCGAAAAATAGAAAGGAAAAAATCAGTGAACCCCATCGTAAAATCATTCCAGTTTGGCCAACACACTATTACTCTGGAAACCGGCGTTATTGCCCGTCAAGCTGACGCGGCTGTTCTTGCCAGCATGGGTGATACCTCTGTGTTAGTTACAGTGGTAGGTAAAAAACAACCTAAACCTGGTCAGGACTTTTTCCCTCTGACTGTGAACTATCAGGAAAAAACTTATGCGGCAGGCCGCATCCCTGGTGGTTTTTTCAAGCGTGAAGGCCGTCCGTCAGAAGGCGAGACGTTAATTTCACGTTTAATCGACCGTCCAATCCGTCCATTATTCCCTGAAGGCTTCACTAACGAAGTTCAGGTGATTGCTACTGTAGTTTCAGTTCAGCCTGAAATTCAGCCGGACATTATTTCTATCATTGGTACTTCTGCTGCACTGGCTATCTCTGGTATCCCGTTCAGTGGTCCATTAGGTGCGGCCCGTGTTGGTTATGTAAACAACCAGTACGTGTTAAACCCATCTGAAGCTGAATTAAAAGACAGCAAGCTGGATTTAGTGGTTGCCGGTACTGCCAATGCAGTGCTGATGGTGGAATCTGAAGCTGGTGTTTTATCAGAAGAAGTGATGTTAGGTGCTGTGGTATATGGTCACGACCAGATGCAAATCGCGATCAACGCCATCAACGACTTTGCCGCTGTGGCAGCAAAACCAGCCTGGAACTGGGTTGCTCCGGCTAAAAACGAAACGCTGAGCAGCAAAATCGCTGCTTTGGCGACAGCTCCTGTTGGCGAAGCTTACCGTATCACTGAAAAAGCTAAACGTTACGAAACTATTGGCGCTATCAAAGCCGAAGTTTTTGCCCAAATTAAAGCTGAATTAGCTGAAGGCGAAGCTTTTGACGAAACCGAAGCCAACGAAATTTTCCATAACCTGGAAAGTAAAATTGTTCGTAGCCGTATCATTAAAGGCGAACCACGTATCGACGGCCGCGACAATGAAATGGTCCGTGCGTTAAGCGTGATGACAGGTTTATTACCACGTACACACGGTTCAGCCCTGTTCACCCGTGGTGAAACTCAGGCCTTAGTGACCTGTACTTTAGGTACTGCCCGTGACGCGCAAACTGTTGATGATTTACTGAGTGAAAAAACCGACCACTTCCTGTTCCACTACAACTTCCCTCCATTCTCAGTAGGTGAGACTGGTATGGTAGGTTCGCCTAAGCGTCGTGAAATAGGTCACGGCCGTTTAGCTAAACGTGGTGTTGCTGCTGTTATGCCAGATTTCAATGACTTCCCGTACACTGTTCGTATGGTGTCTGAAATCACTGAATCAAACGGTTCAAGCTCTATGGCTTCAGTCTGTGGTTCTTCATTAGCGCTGATGGATGCTGGTGTACCTATCAAAGCTTCTGTGGCTGGTATAGCTATGGGTCTGGTAAAAGAAGGTGACGATTTTGTTGTTCTGTCAGACATCTTAGGTGATGAAGATCACTTAGGTGACATGGACTTTAAAGTAGCTGGTACTACTGAAGGTATCACTGCGCTGCAGATGGATATCAAAATCGAAGGTATCACTAAAGAGATCATGCAGATCGCGCTGAAACAAGCCAAAGCGGCACGTATCCATATTCTGAATGTGATGGACCAGGCGATCAGCACGCACCGTGAAGAGTTATCAGAGCACGCTCCACGTATTTACACCTTAAAAATCAACCCGGAGAAAATCCGTGATGTGATTGGTAAAGGTGGTGCTGTGATCCGTCAGATCACTGAAGAATCTGGTACTACTATCGAAATCGAAGATGACGGTACAGTGAAAATCGCTGCGACTAATGCGCAAGCTGCCAACATTGCCATCAACAAGATTGAAGCTATCACAGCGGAAATTGAAGTAGGTGCTGTGTATCAGGGCGAAGTTGTACGTATTGTTGACTTCGGTGCTTTTGTAAACGTGCTGCCAGGCAAAGATGGTTTAGTGCACATCTCTCAGATTTCTGATGAGCGTGTAAGCAACGTAGCTGACCATTTAGCTATAGGTCAGAAAGTGGCTGTGAAAGTCATGGAAGTAGACAAGCAGGGTCGTGTGCGTTTAAGCATTAAAGAAGCTCAGGACAAACCTGCTGCTGTTGAGTCTGCCGATGCTGTTGAAGCTCAGTAAGGTTTCCAACCTGACCCAAAAAGCGGTGCTGCTTGCAGCACTGCTGGCTCTGGGCGCTTGCGCCCAGAAACCTTCAACTGAAACAGCTGTGCTGGTAGAAAACCCACTTCAACCAGAACCTGTTCAGGCGTCTTACCGCACTGAAATTGCTATAGCCCGGATTTCCGAGCTGTTAACCAAAGCTGAAACCACAGACGAACAACGCGCCCGGTTATTCTATGACCGTGGTGTGATGTACGACAGCGTGGGCTTACGTTCTCTGGCACGCTTTGATTTTCTGCGGGCTTTACGTCTACAGCCTGATATGGCGGATGCCTATAACTTTATCGGTATTCACCATACCTTAGTGGGCAACTACACCGAAGCTTATGAGTCATTTGATGCGGCCTTAGAGCTGGCACCAGATTATGATTATGCCTATTTAAACCGGGGTATAGCTTTGCTGTATGACAGCAAAACCGATCTGGCGGTAGGCGACTTTGAACAGTTTTATCAGGCGAAACCTGAAGACCCATACCGTTCACTGTGGTTGTATTTTGCTGATGCTAAATTGTCTGCTCCTCAGGCTCAGGCGCGTTTAGCCCAAAACCAGAGCAAGCTGGATCAAAAGCATTGGGCAAGCTCCATAGTGGCTTTTTATCTGGGAAAAATCTCAGAACAAGAGCTGCTGGAAACTGCTGCGAATGTGAATTCAGATCCACAGCAACTGGCTGAACGTTTATGCGAAGTTTATTTTTATCTGGCCAAATGGCACGAACAACAAAACCCGAGCAAGGCGCTGGATTACTACAAAAAAGTGCTGGCGACTAATGTGTACGAATTTGTTGAACACCGTTACGCCCGTATAGAGATGAACAGACTGCGTGGTTTAGATGCAAGCGCAGCACCTGTTCAGTAACACACAGATGCGACTCCACAAAAAAAGCCGGTTTTCTGGCTTTTTTTATTCGCTGCCATCCATGGCGCTCACCCTGCGGGCCATCGTCGCGATGCTC
>CAMLSF010000164.1 GCA_946482615.1 uncultured Chromatiaceae bacterium
GCCGGCTTTGGTAATACGGTTGCGTCCTGCCGCTTTGGATTGATACAAAGCCTTATCTGCGGCTTCCAGCCAGTCCCGATACTCCGCCATGTCTTCCCTATACTCTGCCACACCAATACTGACCGTCACTTTCAGCAGTTGCTGATTAAATTCAACTGCCATAGCTTCGACATTTTTTCGTAAACGTTCAGCAAAAAACATCGCCTGATCCACTGTGGTATCAAGCAGCAACACCGCAAACTCTTCTCCACCATAACGGCCTGCCACATCAGTACTGCGCAGATTTTTTTTCACGGCTGCTGCAACTTGCTGGATCACCGCATCACCTGCAGCATGGCCGAAGGTATCATTGACCCGCTTAAAGTGGTCGATGTCACACATCAACAAAGTGCTGTGATGACCACTGCGTTTAATACGTTTGTATTCGTTGATCAGCGCTTCTTCCCAGGAGCCTCTGTTATTTAAACTGGTCAGGAAATCTGTTTTGGATAAAGTACGGAGCTGCCCGTTCATTGACTCAAGCTCTATGCGGCTGACCGCTACATCCGTCACATCGTAAATGATCAGACAAAGGTGGGTTACTTTCCCCATCGTATCGGTCAGCGGAAATATAGTGCTGTTTTGATACATATATTCAGCCGAGCCTGTGATAGGTCTGTAGTTGCGGAATTTAAAAATATAAGGGCGCTGTTCCCAAATAGTGAAAGCACGATTTTTTAATAAAATCACAGGATCACATTTGCGTCTTAACCAGTCTTCATCGATTTCGGAGAACAAATCAAACAGATACCTGTCGCGGACCTGACGGGGCGTCAGGCCACTGTGATTTTCCATAAAACCGTTCCAGACCTGGATGCGGTAATCAGCAGACAACACCACCAGACCAACGTCAACCGTCTGAAACATGTCCATCAACCAATGGATTTCGGATACATCTACGTTGCTTTGCGACATTTAATCTTCCAGCAGGAATTCGACTTTATAATTCAGGGTTTTAATACTGTCTTCGGTAAACAGCAGCAACAAATCACAGCTGATATTGTAGTTTTCAATGCCATAGCTGATTTCTATCGCCAAAGTACGACGCCAGCGTCTGGCGTTGGCTTTGATCAGCTCACTGACGGGTGCATGTTGCCCCAATACCACGGGGTGGCCCTGACTGAAGCTCATATCAATTTGTTCCGCCAGTCCTTTTAATACAGCACCAATCAGGATATTGGCGATATCCATCAAGAGTTCCAGTTCAACCTTGGTTGTCAGCTCGCCGTTATATTGCATCAGCCGGGCTATATCAACAAAACTGGAGTCATTAAGGATCAGCAGAGCTTCCCCTGCCACACCTCCACCAATAAAACCCTGACAAACAGCTGAGGTATTCTCTTTCTGCTCGACAGAAGCAATAGCCATATGCAGTTCACTGACTTCGATGACGTTCACATTAGGGATAGGCAGTTTGACAAAAACCTTGAGCAGGCGCGCTAATAAATCGCCAGCCTGGCCCATAGCTACATTGCTTAATTCCTGAAACACATCACGTAAATCGTTGGATAATACAAAAGAGCCGGTGTTTTTTAAGGTGACGAGTTTAGGTTCAGCTTTGGCTTGTTCCTGCTGCTGAATGGTTTTTTGTTCAACCAGACCCAATACATAATTCAGCTTCTGTTGATCCACAGGTTTTTTAATAAAATCCAGAGCGCCAAAAGATAAAACCCGCTCACGGGCTTCAGGCTGAATATCACCGGATACCACTATGGTTTTAACGGCAAGTTGTTGTTGCTGAATAGCAGCCAACACCTGATAACCATCCAGTATCGGCATATTTAAATCAAGGAAAAGCAAATCAATAGACTGACGTTGCAAAATATCTAACGCTTCTCCGCCATGACCTGCAAACTGGATATTTTGCTGCCACTCTGCAGGTAAGGCCCTTGCCATTTGTTTACGTGCAAGGTTGGAATCGTCACATATCAAAACTGCTGCTACCATTTACGGCTCACTTCACGTATTGTTATTTTCCAGTGTAGTCAGAAAGATGGCTCTGCGCTAACCCTGTGTAGTATCTGACAAAAAATAAGCAACACCTACTATTTTTTTCACTTTCAGCCGTATTACCAATCCGGGAGACACTTGAATGTCGTCAAATCTGATAAAAACTATCGCTCTGAGTTTAGCCCTAAGCCCCGCAGTCTGGGCTGTTGATTTAAATGCACAGTTACCAAGCCGTTTGTCTGAAGTCAAAGCCGGTAACAAAGCCGTAGAACTGCAGGGCCATCAGGTGCAATTGCAGCAGCAGGCACCGGATTTTCAGGTGGTGGACGAAAAGTTTAAAACTATTAAATTAAGTGACTTTAAAGGCAAAACTGTGCTGATCAGTGTGGTACCCAGCGTCGATACCGGCATTTGTTCACTGCAAACTAAAAGATTTAATCAGGAAGTCAGCAAAGTGTCGGACGATGTAGTGATGATGACCATATCTACGGATCTGCCCTTTGCACAAAAACGCTATTGTGCTCAGGAGAAAGTCGATCAGTTGCTGGTGTTGTCTGATGCGGTCTGGCGAGACTTTGGCAGTAATTATGGTTTATTGATTAAAGATATGGGCATTCTGGCTCGTGCTGTATTAATTATTGATGCTAAAGGGAATTTGGCCTATCAGCAGTTGGTGCCCGCTCTGGCGCAGGAACCGGATTATGCCCATAGCATGGCCGCCCTTGCACAAATTACCGGCAAAAAATCTTAAATGCCCCTCTTGAAAACTCTCTAAGCGCACATATTAAGTAAGCAGGTGGCCATCCGGCACCTGCTTTTCCCTTACAGGGAATACAACCAATTGCTCGTTCAACTGAAGAGCAGAATAGATTAATTGCCTTAGAGGATTTGATTATGAACACTTTAGACTTTACCCCATTTTACCGCTCTTTTATTGGTTTTGATCATTTAGCCAACCTGATGGATGCCGCTGCCCGTAATGAAAAGCAGCCTGCTTATCCACCGTACAATATTGAAATAACAGGTGAGGATCAATACCGTATTACCATGGCCATTGCCGGTTTTGATGAAGCTGAATTATCTATTGAAACCGAACACAACAACTTAGTGGTACGAGGTCAGAAGGCTGATAAGACCGAAGGACGTCGTTTCCTGCATCAGGGTATAGCAGAGCGTAACTTTGAACGTAAGTTCCAGCTGTCTGACTATATCAAAGTGACTGGCGCTCAGATGAGCCACGGCCTGCTGCATATTGAGCTGGTGCGTGAAGTCCCTGAAGCGTTAAAGCCACGTAAAATAAGCATTAATCAGCAGCCAACAGTCAAAGTAGTACCTCAACTGCTGGAAGAAAATTTAGCCCAGGCCAGTAATGCTTAAGCCTAAAGGCGCTGAATAAACTCAAGCAGAAGAGCATTGACTAATGCCACATCTGTAACGGGCCCCATGTGGCCCGTTTTTACTGTCTGAAATTCAACGCAGGGCAAAACGCCTGCGAGCATTGTTGCCAAACGTTGTGCTGATAACTGGCTTTGCTCGCCAGTTAACAGCAACACAGGACAGTGAATAGCAGTGGCGTAGTCGGTAAGGGTTGCAGGCTCACCACTTAAAGCTTCAAAATCAGCAGCCACTTTCCCCACTTGCACTGTGAGTTTTTGCTGCATGACATCCGGCAAATGACTAAAGTATCCATCACCTTGCCAATAATCGATAAAAAGCTCTGCTGCGTCTTTTGGACTTACATTCAGCATCTGCTGGCTTAACTGCTGAACCTGCTGATACAAAACAGGTTCCGTCGCTTTGAGTAAATGAAAAGCCACAGGTTCAAACACTAATACAGCTTTAAAGAGTTCAGGCCGGGTGCGGGCCATATGCAAAGCCACTGCACCACCAAAAGAGTGGCCAACCAATATCACTGAGGCAGCAGCATTTCCCTCCAGCAAAGGCCATAACAGTTTAGCTTCATCAGCCAGTTGCATGGGCCGGGGATAACTTTCTGTATTACCACCATATCCCAGCAGATCAGGATTCAACACCTGATAATCAGCTTGCAAAGCCAGCTTCAGATTTTGCCATTGGCGTCCGCTCGAAAGCGAGCTATGCAGCATCAGTACGGTCTTTTTCATAACTTATTTCGTCAGTAACAACACGGCACCCAGTATAAGCGCTGCAAAAGTCGAAATCATACCTAAGAAACGGGGTACTGAAGTGCCACTGCTTCGCCATAAGCCTATAGCGTGCAACAAGCGGCCTGCCAAAGTTAAACCTGCCACCAGATGCAGTTGCCAGACAGGGCTTTGCTGTAGCTCCAGCAAGGCCACTAAAATCAGCAAAAACGGCACGTATTCGGCAAAATTGCCATGCATCCGCACAGTTTGTAACAGCTGAAGTTCCTTACCTGTACCCAGACCAATCCTGTGTTTAAACCTTTGACGGATCACTAATCCCGCCAATACGACATACAACAAGGCAAGAATGGCCGCATACAAAGAGGTAGTAGCTAAACTCATATTGACCAACATTGAGGTTATTAGACAACAATATACTCATCCAGTCCGCAGACGAGGCTGAAGCTCATGTCGGCTTTGGTGCTATAGATATTGCAAAAAGATTCAATAAAAAGCCCACTCGAGGTGGGCTTCGCAGCAACTGTTACAAATTAACCTAACAAGGCTTCCAGTTTTGCACTAACCTGCTCAACAGGCAAGGTACCTACTATATGGTGGTACTGAGTGCGTCCTTGTTCCGCTTCTTTACGGTAATAACCAACCAGCAGTTCAGTTTGTTCGTGATAAATACCTAAACGCTTACGTACTGTTTCTTCTTTATCATCTTCGCGGATCACTAAATCTTCGCCCGTCAAATCGTCTTTGCCTGCCACTTTCGGTGGATTGTAACTGACATGATAAACACGACCTGACGCAGGGTGCACACGGCGGCCACTCATACGTTCAACGATGACATCGTCCGGCACATCAAATTCAATGACGTGGTCAACCACAACGCCATTGGCTTTCATCGCATCAGCCTGTGGAATAGTGCGCGGGAAACCATCCAATAAGAAGCCTTTGGCACAGTCTTCTTTGCTGATGCGTTCTTTGACTAAACCAATAATTAAATCATCAGACACCAGCTGGCCTGCATCCATCACTTGTTTTGCTGCCAAACCCAAAGCACTGCCCTCTTTAATGGCGGCACGCAGCATGTCACCAGTGGAAATTTGTGGGATCCCATACTTGTTCATCAGAAACTGCGCCTGAGTTCCTTTACCAGCACCCGGGGCACCCAACAAAATAATACGCATACAAAGATCCTCAATTAACCTTGGATTGATCCATTTGTTATAAGGGGTGAATCTTTACATAATGCGCATCATCAGACAAGGAATTTGTCTGCTTGTCTTACCTGATCTGCGCCAGTCAAGCCTACTTTGGTAGGATAACTTGCTACAACAGCCTGCTGAACGAATTACCGGCAGGAAATACAGCTAAAAGATAAAAAAGTTGAATAAAGACAGTCTGCTATTCGACTAAGGTAGTGCATATTTACTGCTTTTCAGAGCAACAGCGGCAACAGGACCTAAAATACTAAATTGTAGGGGTGCCGAAATAACAACCAATCTAAATGTAATATAAGACATTGATACTTATTGAAAAAATAAATATAGGCGTTCAAATCATCAGAGCAAAATTGATTGAGATCAATAAAATAAAGAATTTTACTGAGAAAAGCTTTGGAAGCAGATAAAGCCCTTCCAAAGCTTGTTTTTGCTCAGGCCTTAAATTGCAGGTTTTTCAGGAACTGCTGTTCGCCCTGCTGCAGTACTTCAGCTTTATCACTCACCATCACCAGAATAGCTTTGTGAGTTGCAACACTACGCCCCTGATATTTATCGTCGTGAAATTGTGCTTCAAAATTCAGGGAATTTT
This sequence comes from uncultured Chromatiaceae bacterium, assembly GCA_946482615.1. The sequence goes on from CAMLSF010000164.1 coordinate 5,916, forward strand.
CTTTCGGAACTACAAATACCGTCATCAAACCTTGTTCAGTTTCCACCACTAGATGCAAAGAGCGGGTACCGCGGAAGTTACAATAGTTGGCAAACACAACAGCATGTTCTGCTGAACTGAGCTCTGCGTCAAAATCGGCCAGTTTCATATTCACATCAGACAAAGACAAAGCCGTTGTCATATGCTGCATATAAGGCTCCTCGTGATACACATGAGCCAGCGAATTTTCACCCAGACTTTGTGAACCATAAAGGAAAAACGACCAGTTCAATGCAAAACCGGCTAAAAACGCCACAGAAGCCGCCAACGCAATCAGATTCTGATAAAAGCGTTTTTGCTGTTGTTGCTTGTGTTTATGCTGCTGCATCAACAAGGTATTTTCCAGAGCTTTTGGCACAGGCGGGCTGAACAACTCTCTGATCTGTTGGTCCAGCTCCAATACATCCTGATGAAATTGCTGGCTCTCCGCATCGAGCTGTAACTGTTGTACTTGCTCAGGACTCAAATGATAGGGATCCGTCAGCAAACGACGGCGAACTTCTAACTCATCCATTTTTTTGCTCCCTGACGGTTTCATGGCTTAACAAATCCCGTAACTGCTTACGGGCGCGAAATAAACGGGTGTTCACCGTATTTAAATTCAGGGACAACAATTGTGCTATTTCATCACCACTAAAACCACCAAGGATTTGCAAAACCAAAGGCTCACTGTATTCAGGCTCCAGGCTCTCAATAAATTTCAGCAGCTGCTGCTGTGAGTACAGTTGCTCAGGACTTACCTGATGCTCATCCAGCAACAAATCCTGCTCTACATCCTGATACTGAAATTGCTTACGTTCAAAACGCCGCGCATTTTCATTACGCAAAATAGTAAAAAGCCAGGCTTTGGCCGAGGCTTCATTTTGCAGTAAATCAATACTTTTCCAGGCCCTAAGATAGGTATCCTGCACCAGATCCTCTGCAATATCTGTACTACGGCAAATCCAGCAACCATAACGGTACAAGTCTGCATGGTACAAACGCACCAGTTGCATATAGCTGTGATGACGCTGCTCTTGCTCAGGTGTCTGTTTTTTGGCAGGCGTTTTTTGGCTTGACCACCACATTAGCTTTGTTGTCCTTGCACTCAGAAGCGTTGTGTCCGGTTTGATCTCCGGTCCAGGCTGCTCACTATAGGACACAGAACGAAGGAAACTCAAGCTGAAACCTCCTCTGAAACTGCCTTTTGCCCTGCTTTTTGCCGCAACCAATAATCCAGACTCAACCAGCGTCCTGCGCCATAGACCACCAGGACTAATAACATCACAAAGTAAGTGGCGGCAAACTCAATGCCGTTGTTCAGTACCACCAGCTTGCCGCTGGACAGCATCCAGTCGTAATCCGGCTGTTGTTGCAAAACTTCGTTGGCTTTGGCCAGTTTATCGGGCGCAGCCATCACTGCTTCGTTGTGAAAAATAGTACCGTCAGCCAGCCAGCTGGATGCATCTGCTATCGCCAGCCAGCCATGTTTTGCATGCACAGTTGCCATAGCGACCAGCATAGTGATACTTAATCCCAAAGCAGTCAGGCGGGTGAACAGACCCAATAACAAAGCTAATCCACCACCTAACTCCAGCAAAATCACCAGGCTCAGCAACAAAGCTGGTGCAGGCAAAGCTAAACCCCAGTCCGGATTAGCAAACCAGCTTAAGGTACTGTCAAAGTTTTTTAACTTAGTCCAGCCTGCCTGCATCATCACAGGCGTCAGGTACAACCGCAGTAACAGCAGTGGAATAACATCCAGCTGTTGCAGTTTGGCTACCAGAGTTCGATAAAAGAAAACACTTTGCTGTATCACAATCAGGCTCCGCATAATGCTGATGTGACAAGAGACAGGGCAATAGCGGAAAATCTTTCCTCTGACGAGTAAAGAATCCACCTTCTGAAGAAGGTGGCTTTGCGTGAAGCCCCTCAAAGGGG
>CAMLSF010000165.1 GCA_946482615.1 uncultured Chromatiaceae bacterium
ATTCTCATAACTCAATGAATAACAGAAATAATACAAGATATGCAGTCTCGCCTGAATATATATACCTATGTATAGGTTTCTTTTATCACTAGGTTCAGTAAGACTACGAATCTGTAGTAATTTTTTCTTTAGCAAGGGGAAATTATTTGACATATAAGATATCAATATAAACCCAACCCTTCCATGGCAAACGAAAATTATTGAAAACAACTTTTGTATGCCACTGATTGCAAATTGAAAACAATATATTTACACCAATAATTTATAAAAGGAAAAAGTCATGATAAAAGAAAATATTAAAAACCGAAAAACTGTCCGTTTTGGTGTGCCAGGAGAAGACATGTATGGCTATCCACAAGCAGTTCAGGCCGGTGGCATTATTTACGTTTCGGGTCAACTGGCTAACGACATGGAAGGCAAACTGATCGGGCCTGCAAAGATAGACAAAAATGGGTACGCAATCGATTTTTCAAATATGGAAGAACAGATGCGTGTGACGTATGCAAACGCCGCAAAAGTTTTAGCCGAATTCGGTGCAACACTAGATGATGTTGTGCATGAAACATTATTTGTTGTCGATATGCCCTCTGCTTTTGTGGCTGCGACTAAAGTTCGCAAAGAGGCTTATGGCCAAGAACGCCCACCAGTTGCTAGCGACATTATTGGTGTAAAAAGCCTCGCGTTTCCAGAACAACTCATTGAAATCAGTTTCAAAGCAATTGCACCAAACTGACAACTAAAAAACATCAACCTTAGCAGCAATAATCAAACCTAAGGTTGATTATTTTACACAATATAGTTATCGCTATTGAAAATTTTTATTTTTAACAACTTTGCTTCTCACCTATCACTGCAGACCGCTCTAATTGTCTTGATACTATCTAATGATAATAAAATAATTCAACACAAAACCTTTTCATTGCATAAAACGACATAAACCACTACAACCAGCGTCTAGAACCACAGAACACAGCAAAAAGCAACGTCTATTTTTAGCCCCATAAAATTACAAATCTAAGAAAATTCGATTTCACGCTATATTATATTATTATTCGTATATTTTTTCAGCTAAAATCATTACAGGTTATGGGAAAAATTAGATTAGAAACCCTATTTAATGGAGTGTTCGCTATCATTATTATGAAGAGAGAAATGTATACCCTGACCTTTCCCCTGGATTAGAACCAATCTCTCGATGAGATTTCCAACTTATTGACAGGCCCCTATTTTTAGAACCACTTAACAGAAAATGCACTGAAGTTCAGGCCCCGACTATATCCTCTATAGTTTTCAGCAATAGTTCGACATCCACAGGCTTAGGTAAAAATAGCAAAGCGCCGGCGCGTGCTATACGCAACTGAGTCTCAAAATCCGCATGACCTGAAATAAAGACTGTAGGGATAGTTACCCCTCCAGTACGCAACTGTTCAAATAACTCAATACCACTGATGCCTTTCAGCTTTACATCAAGCACCATAAAATGGATGCAGCCAAGCATATCACTTTGCAATACAGCTTCTGCCGATTCAAACAGCAAGGTTTCATAATTCACAGAGCGCAACAAATTATTCAGGGCAGTACGAACAGACAAATCATCATCGACAATCGCAATCAGAGTGCCTGTACCTTCAAGTTTCTGCATATGATTCCCGTACTACAATGAGAGTAACGATCCTTTTGAGTCCGCAGCCTTGAAAGGGTTGTTGCAATCATTCAGCACTGGCCGAATCAACATATCAGGGGTCAGACATCGTCTTTTGTAGTGTCTTTTGCTGCTTCAGTTTTTGCGACTAAAGTCACAGGTGTACCAGTGATTTTAGGGACACATTCTGTTTTAAACCATAACATAGTCACAGGCTGGCCCGCGACCCATTGTTTCACTACAGGTACAATTTGCTCACCAATCAGCATGCCAAGCAAGCCTAACAAGGCAATAGCGGGAGGAGCTGGTGAACGCACCTGCATCAGCGCATAAATAATACCCACCAACAAACCGGCACCCAGCGACAACAGATATAATTTCATACAAAACTCCTTGGACTAAACAGCCTGAAGGGTTCGGGTTAGCTGGCTTTATCCACCAGTTAACCCGAACAGAGTGCTGTGTTTTATCAACTGTCCCTCAGACTTTGGTGCAGCAAAGAGCAAGGGGCAGTCCCACAGCAAACATTACTTAGCGGCGACCGGCGCCAGCGTTTCATGGGTGCTGACTGTGCGTTGTGGTGCTTTATGCACCATGGTATAGGCGTAATCCACACCCATACCATAAGCACCTGAGTGCTCTTTCACCAGAGCAACTACAGCGTCGTACGTATCTTTGTGTGCCCAGTCGCGTTGCCATTCCAGCAGCACTTGTTGCCAGGTCATAGGGACCACACCAGCCTGAACCATACGTTGCATGGCGTAGTCATGAGCTTCTTTGGAAGTGCCGCCCGAAGCGTCAGCCACCATATAAATTTCGTAGTCCCCTTCGAGCATGGCGCATAAAGCAAAAGTGGTGTTACAGACTTCTGTCCATAAACCTGCCACTACCACTTTCTTTTTGCCATTTTTCGCTAAAGCATCCCGCACTTTCTGGTCGTCCCATGAGTTCATTGAGGTGCGTTCCAGAATTGGTTTGCCCGGAAATACATCCAGTAACTCAGGATAGGTGTATCCGGAAAAACCCTGGGTTTCCACTGTAGTGATAGTGGTAGGAATGTTGAAAATTTTGGCTGCTTTTGCCAGGCCTACCGTATTGTTTTTCAGGGTTTGCCGGTCAATTGACTGCACACCGAAGGCCATTTGTGGCTGGTGATCGATAAAAATAAGCTGACTGTTTTGTGGAGTCAGTACTTCAAGTTTAGGGTTTGCCATTTCTATAATTCCTTCTATTGCCAATCGCGGTGTAATTACTATCCGCGTACTGACCTGATTAATAAGCCAACTTCCGCAAAACACAGCTTCAGCAAAGAAAAACCACAACAAGCTATGTTCACTCAGTGAGGGTCCGGCAGCAAAGCTGCTGTGAATAGCTTAGCGCCCACAGCCAACCCGATACCGCTTTAGTCTGAATAAAGCTTCAGAGCTGAACAAATACTAGAAGTGGATCCGGCCTTGCACCATTATCTGTTTGTATAACTAGACTGATCGGCGGATTTTTCCCACACTCAAGCCACTGGAAAAGTTTTCACCTCCCCTAAAGCCCTGCCAGGATCGCAGTAGCTGGGTTGCAATTGACTAAGGAGCATGCCAATGGATAAGTCTTCACAACAGGATCTGATCCTGATCAACGGTCGTTTTCATACCATGGATAATGAACAACCTGTTGCCAGCGCCGTATTAATCCGCGACGGCAAGTTTGTTGAAGTGGGTGCTACAGCTGAAGTACTGCGTCATCAGACTGAACAAAGTCAGGTGATCGATCTGAAGAACCGAACTGTCATTCCTGGTTTAAATGACTCTCACCTGCACCTGATCCGCGGTGGTTTAAACTACAACCTGGAATTACGCTGGGAAGGGGTACCTTCTGTGGCAGATGCACTGGCGATGCTCAGAGTTCAGGCGGACCGTACCCCTCATCCTCAGTGGGTACGGGTCGTAGGTGGCTGGACAGAGTTTCAGTTTGCCGAAAAACGTATGCCAACTTTGGATGAAATTAATAAAGCAGCACCAGACACTCCGGTGTTTTTATTGCACTTGTACGACAGAGCTTTATTAAACCGCGCAGCGTTAAAAGCAGTGGGCTATACCAAAGATACACCCAATCCTCCGGGCGGCGAGATTCAGCGCGATGCCAGAGGCAATCCAACCGGCATGCTGATAGCACGGCCTAACGCCATGATTTTGTATGCCACTCTGGCAAAAGGCCCAACTTTGCCTTTATCGCATCAAATCAATTCCACCCGGCAATTTATGCGTGAACTCAATCGCTTGGGCGTTACCAGCGCTATTGATGCAGGTGGTGGTTTCCAGAATTACCCTGATGATTATCAGGTCATAGAACGCCTGGCTAAAGACGGTCAGCTGACAATACGTATCGCCTATAACCTTTTTACCCAGAATAAAGGCGCTGAACTGCAAGACTTCCAGAAATGGACACAAATGGTAACACCGGGGCAGGGTGATGATTTTTACCGCCACAATGGCGCAGGCGAAATGCTGGTGTTCTCCGCTGCCGACTTTGAAGATTTTGTCGAACCCAGACCTGATTTAGCCGACAACATGGAACAACAACTGGAGCAAGTGGTGCGGCATCTGGTAGAAAACCGCTGGCCTTTCCGCTTGCATGCCACCTACAACGAGTCCATCAGCCGTATGCTGGATGTGTTTGAAAAAGTAAATAAAGACACGCCATTTAACGGTCTGCGCTGGTTATTTGATCATGCCGAAACCATCACTGAAAAAAATATCGAACGGGTTCGCGCTTTAGGCGGTGGTATAGCTATTCAGCACCGGATGGCTTTTCAGGGCGAATACTTTGTCCGCCGTTATGGCCAGCAGGCGGCACAACAAACCCCTCCTGTAGCCCGGATGTTAGAAATGGGTGTACCTGTTGGCGGTGGTACAGATGCCACCCGGGTTGCCAGCCATAATCCATGGACAGCTTTGTATTGGTTAGTCTCAGGTAAAACAGTAGGCGGCACCCCTTTGTATCTGGATAAAGATTGTTTACCGCGCGATACAGCGCTGGAACTCTGGACAGCAGGTAGTGCCTGGTTTTCTGGTGACCTGGATAAAAAAGGCCGGATTAAAGCCGGGCAACTGGCGGATTTGGCGGTATTAAGTTCTGACTTTTTTACCGTCCCTGAAGAAGAAATCAAAGGCATTGAGTCTGTGATGACAATAGTGAATGGCAAAGTAGTGTATGCCGTCAGCGACTTCTCAAGTTATGGTCCTGCACCTATTCCTGTGGTCCCTGAATGGTCTCCTGTCACTTTAGTGCCGGGACATGCCCGGGTCCATCCGCTGATCAGCGCCTTACCGCACCAATGTGCCGGCTCTTGTGGTGTACATGGCCATTCCCATGATGTGGCGCGTCGCTCCGATATGCCAGTGTCAGACCATAACTCGTTTTGGGGTGTGTTAGGTTGCAGCTGTTTTGCTTTCTAAGGACAGGAGCTGAACAAATGAAACTAACCACCCCTGCTTTTTTACAACAGCCTGATTTGGGCCTGCTGTTTTTACGCCTCAGCGGCTCCTTACTGGTGCTGCTGATCCACGGTTGGCCCAAGCTGCTGCATTGGCAGACAGAATTGCAGCGGATTGACGACCCGCTGCATTTAGGCAAAGCCGTTACTTTAGCCTGTGCACTTTTTGCTGAAGTACTTTGCCCTCTGGCCATTATGGCCGGCATCTGGACCCGGCTGGCTTGCCTGCCCTTCTTGTTTTTATTACTGGTGTCTATGCTGCTGGTCCATGCTGACTGGACTCTGGAACAAGGCCAATTTGGCTGGTTGTTGATCATCCTCTTTAGCACTATAGCTTTGGCAGGCCCTGGTCGCTTTGTGATGTTCCCCGCGAAAAAAGGACGGCTTGTATGAGTATCGAATCTAAACATCGTTTTCAGGCCATCAGCCTGGGGTTTTTGGCCGGTTATGTAAACACCTTAGGTTTTGTCGCTTTGTTTGGTTTATTGACGGCCCTGATCACTGGTAACTTTGTTCTGATAGGTGCCAGTTTAGTCAGCGAATCCAGTTCCGCTGTGCTGATGAAGTTTTTAGCTTTTCCGGCCTTTATTCTGGGTATTGCTGCTATCCGGATCCTGACCATGTGGCTGGACAATAAACAGCAGCAAAATTTGCAAATCCAACTGACTGTTTTACTGCAGTTAGTGCTGCTGGTAGCTTTTATGGTTGTAGGCTTAGTGGCCTCCCCTATTGGAAAAGAGCCCACCACATTGGCCATGATCTGCGGCATGCTGGGCGCAGCAGCTATGGGCGCACATAGCGCTTATACCCGCTTGCTGCTGCCCCATCTGGCCCCCACTTCAATGATGACAGGCAATGTGACACAAATCGTGCTGGATCTGATAGAGCTGATGTCAGGCAAAGGCGATGCTGCCACCAAAAACAGAGTTTTTAAATCGTTCTGGCCTATAGCTGCCTTTGCGACCGGCGCTTTAGTGGCCGGCTTTTGTTATATGCAGGCTGGTTTCTGGGCTTTGTTAGTACCTATTGGCATTTTGCTGTGGCTGTTACGCAAAGAACATTATTGCGACCTTGAAGCAGAGCAGTCCTGATGCAAATGAAAGCTTTGACCTCTGTGGCAGTGCTGAGCGCTGCAGGCTTTAGTTCAGGTCTAGTTGCAGTGGAACTGGAAGGTTTTATTAAACATCAGGATATTTACCAGCAGGAACTGACGGATGCGGATCATCATGCTCTGCTTAGTCGTTTTTTGATCCGGCATAGCTGGCAAACATCAGAAAACAGCAGTTTGTTGCTGGAAGGGATCAGTGCTTATGACTCCAGTTATGACAACCAGACCTATTCAGTGGAACATAATACGGCCGATATTCACCAGCTGATTTTTAAAACTGACATAGCCGATACCAGTATCAGCTTAGGCCGGCATGTCTGGTCTGTTGGTAACCAACGTCAGCTCGGCAAAAGAGAAGGCACCAACGTCAGGCGGCGTTTTGACGGAGTATTGCTAAACCAGCAGCTCGACAGCTATAGCACAGTGTCCTTTTATCATGGCAACAGCGTAAAAAGTAAAGCTAAGGCTTTGGATGACAACAGAGATCCGGATTTAACCGCAAGCGGCATCATTTTTCAAAAGCAGCAACTGCTGGTTCACGCGATCAATTACCGCGACAGCCGTGGCCAAAATCAGGATGATATTTATGCGATAGAAACCGAATATCAGCATAAGGTGGAAGCTTTTGAAGCGTTTTACCAGCTGATTTATCAGTTTGGTGATCGCGGCCCACAACAACTCTCAGCCTGGTTCAGCCAACTGGAATGGGCTTATACCCTGGCGCAGCACAGGCTGTCTTTTACTGCAAGTTATGCATCAGGCGGCGACTCACAAGATGCGGACAGTCACGAGTTTCAGCCCCTGTTTGCCAAAGCGCCTTATTACTCAGAAGCCGGAGTATTTGCCACAACTAATATTCAGCATATAGGCCTTGGTTGGCTTTATCCGGTGACAGAAAACCTGAGTCTGGGGCTGGACGCGAAAAAACTCTACCGCGTTCAGCAAAATGGTGCCATTTACGGCCCTGGCCAAAGCCTGTTATTGCCAGCTGATCAGCCATCGGGCAAAGCTTTGGCGAATAACTACAACTTTAAGTCCGAATATAAATTCAGCCCGCATATCAGCTTAGAGCTGGTAGCGAGCTTTATTGATATTCAAACTGGCAGCAATCAAAACCCGGTCCTGCGCAACAGCAGCTTTTTTGAAACTATGCTGCATTACCGGTTTTAACCCGATTAAGGCTTAGCCTTGGCTGCTGGATCCATAGGCACAGGCACACCTTTGCTATGCCATTTCATCACGACAAACTTCAGCGGCGTGTTGCCTGTATTGCGGATACCGTGCGAATCCCAGGGTGCTGCATATAAAATATCGCCAGCCTTAGCAGGAATATCTTTGTCCTTCAGCGACCAGACACCTTCACCTTCAATCACCATCAGATACTCTTCTTCGGCATGAATATGAGGTGGATGAATTTCTTTACCAGGCTCAATCACAGCTACACCAGTCAGCGCATCCTGAGTACCAAAAGTAGGTTTGGTGAAATAGCTGTAAAACACATAACCATCGCCCTTCTC
>CAMLSF010000166.1 GCA_946482615.1 uncultured Chromatiaceae bacterium
CGTTTTCAGCAGAAGTACAACAACAGCTGACGAAAAAAGGCTACAAGCTGCATACGCAGAGCTGGAATTTAGGCGACGTGCAGGCGATACAAGTCAGCACTGCAGGTGTAAAAGCCGCAGCCGATCCCCGTTCCCGTGGTGTAGCTAAGGTGATTGAGTATTAAATCAGCACTAAAAAGGGCTGGAGTGCATCATCCAGCCCTCTGTAGTTATTGCTGATCTGTGTCTGAGTTTTAAGCAGGCGCAGTGGTAGTCATACTGTTTTGACTGGCTTTGCTGACCAGATAGCCCCCCTGACTAATGGCGATAATAGCAAGCAAACCGTCACTCAAATCCGGCAATGATTCAAAAGCCGCGGCCTGGCTCAGTTGTCCATGCAGTAATACCCCATAAGTCAGCAAGGCCACCAAAGTAAAAAAGCACATCTGCAAGCGGGGTAAATCCAGATGCAGACAATTGCTATTTTGTTCTCCCGTGATTAAATCCGACCAACGTGCATCTTGTGGTGATTTGTTTCTGTACAAAGGGCCGTTCAGTTCCAGCTCAGACGCCTGATACCCCTGTCTGGCAAGACCATTGGTAATTTCCTCACTTTTCTTTTGATCTGGCGCTGCAGCTCCACTGTTACTTAACAGCACAGGGGATGCCACCAGGGTCGCAGTGCTAAAGCCCATCAATAACCACAACTGCTGCGGAATATCAGGTACACAACCCGTTGCATCACGTAAGCAACTGCCATCTCCTGTATTTAAATTATGCACCACCAAAGCCAGCACTGCGGTTAACACCACAATGCTCCAGGCCAGCATTTGTACGCGGGACAAGGACATCACATTGCGTTCATCGACAAACACACCTTTGAAGGTGCCACACATCACTTTGCCAATGACCGCCAGCACCAGCACAAAAAGTCCCATCAGCCAGTACCAGTTTGTCAGCGCATTGTCTGAGTTTTTGTAGATAAAATATAAAGCAGCGAAAAACCCCAACACCGCAATCAGACTATAACTATCCCGCCATTTTGTTTGAGCTGTATTCATAAATTCTCCTGCCTGGTTTTGTTTAGCTTCCATCCGGCGCAACCCCATGGTAACAGCCTTGTGTCAGAAAACTTAGCAGCGGCTTATATTTTCACAAGAAAACAGGAACAATAAATACCGGAAACAAAAACAGCTAAAGCTTTTTGCTTAACCAGATAAGCCAAACAACAGCACCACTACCCCATACAGAGCCACACCAGTACAAACAGGCCAGCCTAAAGAACGGGTGCGCCGCCAGACCAGCACAGTACCAAGCCCACCCAACAGCGTTGCCAGCCAGGAACTGACTGCCGGATGAGCAGGCACAAGGGACACACCAAACATAGCGGCAATCATGGTGGGAGCCAGCACAGTCAGCCAGACTGGCATGGCCTGATTACTATTGCGGATGCTGCGACTCAGCAAATGCCGCTGCATCCAAATCAAAGGCAAAGCCCGCAGTAAAAAGGTCCCCAAAGCGCAGGCCAGCAGTAATAACCAGAGTGACTTATCCATGAATTTTCCCCTCTGCTTTTAGTTTGGCCTGCACCAGATAAAACAGCGATACCCCACATAAAGCCGCCAACGGAATAGCGGAATTGGTCATCCCCATCAGCTTCAGCACCAGAGCTGCTGCTATGGTAACCAGCATGGTCAAGGTCCACTGCACAGAAGTAAAACGAGGGGCTAACAACACCAAAAACAGCGCAGGCAAAGCAAAAGGCATCACTTCGCCCAATAAAGGCCAGCGTGTGGTAATTTCAGCGCCAGCTATAGCGCCCAAAGCGGTGCCAGCTATCCAGCTTAACCAGGCAATCAAAGCCGCGCTGATGTACCAGCCCATACGATCTTTGTCTTCCAGTTGCGGTAAACGGGTATGAGCCAAAGCAAAAATCTGATCGGTTAAGCCATGCATCAATACAGGCCACCAGCGGCTGTTGGATAAATAAGGCGCCAGATTAGGCCCATACACCATATGCCTGGCGTTGATCAGTAAAGTCATCACCAGCACCAGCCAGAGCGGCGCACCCGACGCCACCATAGCGATAAACAAAAACTGCGAGGCGCCAGCGTAAATCAGGGCAGAAATAAGCACAGCTTCAACGGCGCTAAAACCCGATTGCACTGCAATTAAACCAAAAGAAATAGCCACAGGAATATAACCACCCAACAGCGGCAATGCATCACGGGCGCCTTGTTGCCATGGCGGGCTTTTTACTGCATCCGCTGAACTCATACTTTGTCCTCAGCTGACTGATACACAATAGTCAAAAGCGCGGTCGCCCAGCTTTCGCCCGTGCGATACAGATGCGGTTGGTCAGCAGAAAATTTATGGCTTTGCCCTGCTGTTAACCTTTTGCTATCGCCTGCAATGCCCACTTCAAGCTGACCACTGATCAAGGTAATAGACTCGACAGTGCCCGCAGCATGAGCCTCTGACTTACGTTCTGTAAAAGGTGCACAGGACATCCAGTAGGCATCAACGGGCGGATTGTCTTTGCCCTGATCAATCAACCGCACCTGAACCCCGCTTTCCCCCACTAAAGCACTGACAGGAGCAATCAAATTGCCAAAAGGCACCTGCAGCTGCAACGACAAACGCCAGATGGTATCCAGCGTTGGGTTGCCATTGCCCTGCTCCAGCCTGGACAAATTAGATTTAGCAATACCAGCATCCGCCGCCAGTTGCGACAACGACAAACCACGGGCCAGCCGCAAACTTTGAATATGCCGCCCCAGCGTACCAAGAGTAGCTTTGTCCATCACAATCCCAAATCGTTCTCTATAAGGAACGTTCTATATAATGAACAAGTTATTGTCAATGCCTTGTCATTGGGTTTTAGCCTTAGGTGCCTGCTTCCTTGCGTCCAATCCGCGACAAATTCAGCCAGAAAAAGTAGCAAAACGGCAGGCTTCATCTACAGTGTATCGGCTTGGCAAAGCACTCATATTACCGTGATATGTAGCAGCGCATTCAGCCTGGCAAAACCACTTACCAAGGACATGTTATGAAACTATCTTTTTTTTCTTGTCTGTTATTTTCCGCTATTGCTTGCAGTGATCTGCAGGCTGCTGAAGGCTCACATCATGCCGTCAGCGATGAAGTGATTGCTCAGCAGAATGCCAAACTGGCCGCTGCCACCAAAGACAAAGGCTATGGCCCACAGTCTCCGCGCGATATCGATGTCAAAACCGGCAGTGACTTGCGTTTATTTGCTTTGGCCCCTTCGTACGAGCACATGAACCTGTGCAATATTCATATGCACGTTAACGCCGAACACAAAGGCGGCGAGTTCACTACTTATGCTGGTAATGGCGACGGCAAAGGCATAGGCACGGGTTATAAATACAATGGCAAACTAACCAAAGCCGAGTTAACCCCGGTTAAAGAGCCAATCTGTGCTGGCGAACATGGCAGCCTGCATTCAGGCGACACTATTGAATTGCATTACGTGCATACCAGCGCAATGGCTACGCCTGGCGCAACCTTAAACTCCTGTATGAGCGAAGCTATTAAAAACCCGGAACTGCGGGTGGAAGCTCAGGTTTTTGTGCTGGTGAACGACCCCAAAGCACTGGACTTCACCAAACTGGCAGCTGTTGGCATGGAGGATGGTTACCATCAGGCTCTGAATATTCCACAAAACACTGGCGAACCAGTAGAGTATGCAGGCTCAACCACAGGCCCGGATTACAATGAAGTGGCTTCACCTTTTCAGGTCACTTGGGGCGTGCGTCCTAAAGTGGCGAAGGTAAATATTGCGACTGTAGGCCAATGGTGTAAAGCCAACCCATTTAAAGAATCCGAAGCTCATGCTGTGCGTAACCTGGTCACCAACCCGGATTTATTGTCAAAAATTGATGATTAATCTTTGATCCAAACTGTGGCCAAATCCACATCAGAAAATCTATAAGGCGAATAGCAAAGTTATTCGCCTCATTTGGGATTTAAACGGCTTTGGCCGAATGAGATAAATCGCTGCTGTAACTACTGCCGGCGATAAAAAATCATGCCGCCGTGGTGCAACGTATTGGCATCAACAAAGACGCCGTCTGCGGTAAAACCTGTGTCGTCCCAATAATCAATCTGGTTGCCTTTGACTTCGTAGCGCCCCTGATAAGCACTTTCTCTGCTACCCCGTGCTTCGTCGTAGCGACCATTGGCAAGCAGCTGCTGACGGATCCGGCCATCTGCTGTCACCCACATGCCCAGATAAGGGTGTTGTGCACTCATTGGTTTATCTCCTTGTTGATCAAAAGATTTTTTGAGGGGAATACGATGAATCACATCGTCGTATTGAGTTAAATCGAGAAAAGCTATCACTTCGGTGGCACGTAAATCCTTTATCCGGAAAATCCAGACAAAGCTGTTGTTGTAGGGCTTACCGTCCTTCGCCACTGCGACACCGTCCCAATACACCACCACATCATCGCCTTCCGCCCAAATGTCGTTCACCTTAGGTTTGACGAAAGAAGAGAGCCGGGCCGCAAAAGGTGCAACAGCCTGTTCAATAAACACAGCGCGGCCTTTATAAGTGCCAGCCGCCGGACTGCTGCCTTTGATAGTCCAGACCACATCTTCTGCCAGCACCTCCTGAAAAAATGTGCTGCCACCAGCGGCCCACTTCGCAAAGGCCTGACTAATAAAAGCTTTGTTTTTCTCTGTAATAGCCTTATCCGAACTGGCCTCGGTAAAAAAACTGACCATCATGGCTACAACCAATAGCAGGCTGCTGAACAAGCGATTTGGTACTGTCATACTGAGTTCTCCTGTTGCTAATGAGTGCTGCAGACCAGCTGTGTTCTGGTCTTTTTTTGTTCAGCATTACTCTGGCTCAGGCAGAACCAAGGGCGATAGAAAGATCCTCCAGACTTATTGCACTATGCTCCGGTTGAATAGTTGCAGTAACGAAGAAACAGTTTTTCAGCTGTAGGAGGAAATTTGGTGATGAATGGATATTAGAGCAAAGATTACGGATAAATTGGGTTGAAATGCCCCTTCATACACTATGGTTTATTCAGCGATCTTCTCTTGTATGCCAAAGCCGCAATATATAAATAGTCTGCTGCTGAAGTTCGTAACGCATCTCAAGATGCCCAACTAATATCCGTCGCACTTCTCGCGGTAAAAACTCGAATAGCTGCTCACCTATACGCGGATTGTTCAGCAATAATGTTGGAGCTTTAGTCAAACTCAGCACCGTTTTTGCAGCAGCCTGCTTATTTTCCGGAGCCAGAAATTGGTAAAGTCGGGCTAAATCCGACAATGCTTTACTGGTCCACTTCAGTTCCATTAACCTGGCACCGCTAAAGGATTATCTGTTCCTAAGCTTTCGGCCCATGCTTGTACAGCCTGATGATCGATGACCTGTCCCGCGTCTACATCAGCTAAAGCTTCACGAGTTAATCGTTCACGCTCTTCTTCCTGTTCCAGCCACGCAGATAAAGCTTGTTTCATAATCCAACCGCGAGAACGCTCTAAACGTTCAGCCATTTGGTCAACTTTTTCAGCCAACGGCAAAGGGATATGAGCGGTTAAAACTTTAGTTCCGACTTGTGCCACAACAATGCTCCTGATGTAAAGTGATTCAAAATTAATCATACTGATTAAACCCTATTCCAGCAAGTTGTAACCTAAGGCCTTTCATTCGCAGCGCAAAAACTTAAAGACAGTTAAATCTTCTGAAACCTTGCCAGACACAACACTGGAGTTGCCCGCTTCCAACACTAGTGCAAAGCCCGAATACAACCTCTGCCATACAGCAACTCCCATAACAAGCAATCACATCCTTCCAACCCCAACATGAAGATCCTTCATACAGCAGATGAAATAAAAGCATTTTTCTTCATCCAGCCACAGGCGTATAACAGACACACCAACATTAGACGTCCAGACTTCTTAATGGATATTTAAACCGCACAGCAGCGAATCAGAGAGCAGATAAGATGAACCAGTTCACATTCAGCATTCACAGCATTGGTTTTGATGAAAATTATCAGCCAGCCAACAACACCCGTATCACCACCAACTTTGCTAATTTAGCCCGCGGTGAACGCCGTCAGCAGAATCTGCGTAACACTCTGGCGATGATCAACCAGCGTTTTAATAGCCTGGTAAGTTGGGACAACCCAGACTCGAACCGTTATTCGGTGCAGCTGGATATTATTTCTGTCGACATCCAGATAGAAAACACCAGCGCCGGGCACAACAAGCAATTTCCGGCCATTGAAGTATTAAAAACCACCATTATCGACCACAAAACCAATCAAGCTATTGAAGGCATTGTTGGCAATAACTTTTCCTCTTATGTGCGGGATTATGATTTCAGCGTTGTTTTGCTCGAACATAACAAAAACCAGCCGGGCTTTAGCATTCCGGAGCAGTTTGGTGATCTGCACGGCAAACTCTTCCAGTTTTTTGTTAATTCAGAAACTTACCAGCAACACTTTCACAAAAAACCTGTGATCTGCCTGAGTGTGTCCGACAACAAAACCTATCAGCGCACCAACAATCAGCATCCGGTGTTAGGGGTTGAATATCTGCCGAATGAAACTTCATTAACAGAGCAGTACTTCAAAAAAATGGGCTTAGACGTGCGCTACTTTATGCCTGCTGGCAGCGCTGCACCTTTGGCGTTTTACTTTTTTGGCGATTTGCTGAACGACTACAGCAATCTGGAGCTGGCCAGCACCATCAGCACCATGGAAACCTTTCAACGAATTTACCGGCCTGAAATTTACAACGCACACACTCAAGCCGGAGAGCGTTATCAGCCGAATTTGAAGAACCGCGATCACGCCTTAACAGACATAGTGTACGACAGAGAAGAGCGCAGCCGCTTAGCCGTAGAGCAAGGCAAGTTTGCGCAGGAGCATTTTATTAAGCCGCATAGCTCTGTTTTAGAACAATGGGCAGCACAACAACAGTAATCCCGGCAATGAATTCAATTAAACCAAAGAGCGACGTATTGATGAAAAAATTACTCCCGACATCCACAGCAGGCAGCTTACCTAAACCTTCCTGGCTGGCCCAACCTGAAACCTTATGGTCGCCGTGGAAATTGCAGGGCGAGGAATTAACAGACGGCAAACAGGACGCTTTACGTTTGTCGCTGCACGAACAACAGCAGGCGGGCATAGATATCGTCAGTGACGGCGAACAATCGCGCCAACACTTTGTCACCACTTTTATCGAGCACCTGGACGGCGTTGATTTCCAAAAACGCGAAACAGTGCGTATCCGCAACCGCTACGATGCCAGCGTACCTACTGTGGTGGGCCCCGTCAGCCGTCAAAAACCCGTTTTTGTCGAAGATGCCAAATTTTTACGCCAGCAAACCAACCAACCTATCAAATGGGCGCTGCCAGGCCCTATGACCATGATTGATACGCTGTACGACGCGCATTACAAAAGCCGCGAAAAACTGGCCTTTGAGTTTGCCAAAATTCTGAATCAGGAAGCCAAAGAACTGGTTGAGGCCGGTGTGGATATTATTCAGTTTGATGAGCCAGCCTTTAATGTGTTTTTTGACGAAGTAAACGACTGGGGTATTGCCGCTTTGGAACAAGCTGCCGATGGCCTGAAACAGCTGCAATGCGAAACCGCCGTGCATATTTGCTACGGCTATGGCATTAAAGCCAATACCGACTGGAAACAAACGCTGGGCACTGAGTGGCGGCAATATGAAGCAGTGTTTCCGAAGCTGCAAAAATC
>CAMLSF010000167.1 GCA_946482615.1 uncultured Chromatiaceae bacterium
TATTTTTTAAAAATTTTGCGCTTTTAGGTGTTTCCGCTCACTTTTTGTGCAAACAATTCGTTTTATGCAACAAAATACGAGATGGGTAGGTCTTGTTTGCTGTGACTAGGGGGTTTGACCATGATGATGGAACTGATTTTATGCAATTGTCCTGATTTACAGGTGGCAGAACGCATCACACAGCAGCTGCTGCAGCGAAAACTGGCAGCTTGTGTTAACGTTTTGCCTGCGGTGCAATCGCATTATGTCTGGCAGGGCAAACTTGAACAAAGCACTGAAATTCCGTTGTTAATTAAAGCCAGAAAAGAAGATTTTATTGAAATTGAGCAGGCCATTTGCGCTTTACACCCGTATCAGGTGCCCGAAATTATTGCCATTGCCGCGCAACAAGTATTCGCCCCCTATTTACAGTGGGTTCAAGAGGTAACAAGTCGTGATTAAGAGTTTTTTATTTAGCCTGCTGTTAAGCCTTTCTTTTATAAGCCAGGCTCAAGGCACTAATGCGCTGGCCGCTTTGCAGCAAGGTTCACAGTTTCTGCCGGTAGAGCAGGCTTTTGTGATGGATTTCCGCCAGCAGGAAAACAAGTTGCAGGTCAGCTTCACCATAGCGGACGGCTACTATCTGTATAAAGACAAGTTTAAGTTTGCCGGCGTCGATACGGCTTTTTCTCACCCGCAGTATCCTAAAGGGGTGATGATTACGGATGAATACTTTGGTGAATCCGAAGTCTATTTCCATCAGGTGGTGCTGGATATTCCACTGAGTCAGATTGGCAAAGACGCCCTGTTAAAGCTGAGGTATCAGGGTTGTGCTGAAGCAGGTTTGTGTTACCCGGTGCAAACGCTGGAAATTCCGCTGATAGCGCCTGAAGGTTCAGCTTCGGCAAACTCAGCCACAGCCAGCACAGCAGATGCTGCTGCAGCTTTAGGTATTACAGACAATTCATCCTCAGCTGGTTCAGCGACCACTGCGACAGCCCCGGTTTCTGAACAGCTGCAACTCTTAGATAAATTACAAAGCGACAGCACCCTCAAAACCCTGTTTTTGTTTTTCCTGCTGGGTTTAGGTTTGGCCTTTACGCCTTGTGTTTTTCCTATGTATCCGATTTTAACCAGCATTATTGTAGGGCAAGGCCAACAGCTTTCCGGTAAACGCGCTTTTAGTTTGTCGATGGCTTATGTGCAGGGTATGGCGGTCAGTTACTCCTTGTTAGGTTTACTGGTCGCAAGTTTAGGTTTGCAGTTCCAGACCTACTTTCAGCATCCTGTTGTTTTGGTTGCCATCAGTATTTTATTTGTTGCCCTTGCTTTGGCTATGTTTGGTGTCTTTAACTTAAGCCTGCCGGAGAAATGGCAAAACAAGGTCACCAGCTTAAGCAACAAACAACAAGGTGGCAGCATCAAAGGTGCGGCTTTAATGGGTTTGTTATCAGGTTTAGTCGCCTCCCCCTGCACCACAGCACCACTGACCGCAGCACTGTTATATGTAGCTCAGTCCGGCGATTTAGCCCTGGGCGCTTTAACGCTTTATATCTTAAGTATGGGTATGGGTTTGCCACTACTGATTTTAGGCAGCACGGGCGGTAAGTTTTTACCTAAAGCCGGTGCCTGGATGGATCTGGTCAAAGCCAGCTTTGGTTTCCTGTTATTAGCAGTACCCGTCTGGTTACTCAGCCGTTTCCTGCCAGCTTCTGTGGTGGTGATTGCCGCAACTTTAGTCCTGTTGATGCTGGCCGTGTATTTACACCGCTTATCACAGCAGCTATCAAAAGGCACCACAGGCCAAAGTATCAGCTGGATGCTGGCTTTAGTCATAGTGCTGGGCACTACAGGCGCCAACTTATGGTATTGGTTACCAGGCACTGCAGTGACTCAAGTGGCAGGTCAGACTGTGCAGACACAAAACACCGGATTTAAACTGGTCAAAACTCTGGATGAACTGCA
Source organism: uncultured Chromatiaceae bacterium (assembly GCA_946482615.1). Next base: position 1,945 of record CAMLSF010000167.1, read on the forward strand.
ACAGGCAGTAAAACAATCAGCCGAAGCAGGTAAACCTGTGCTGGTGGACTTGTACGCCGACTGGTGTGTCGCCTGTAAAGAGTTTGAGCACATTACTTTTGCTGATGCCCAAGTGAAAAACTTAATGGCGCAGTTCACTTTAATTAAGGTGGATGTCACCCATGCGACCGATCAGGATCAGCAATTGCTCGATCATTTTCAGGTTTTAGGTTTGCCAACTTTGCTGTTATTTGACAAAAACGGCAGCGAATTAACGCAATCCCGCATCACTGGCTTTATGGGACCAAAAGATTTTAGTGCCCATTTAGGCCCAATACTGCAGTAAAAATTTCCGCACTACTCACGGCAAAGTCAGACTGGCTCTGACTTTGCCTGAATTTCCAGACTTCAGTTTCAACTTCGCAAAAAAGTTCCGTCCTGCTGATAAGACCAGTATTTTGCTGCCATTTGCAACGATTTCACTATAATAAGCGGCAAATCTGCAGCGACAGCTGGTCGCTGAACAAAAAAGATGCAATTGCTTTATGCCTTTGGCAAGATAGTTAGCAATCAATAAAAATGACGGGATATTCGCGCTATATGTCTACAAACTTACGTATTTTGCTGCTCAACGGCCCTAACTTAAATATGTTAGGCAAACGTGAGCCTCAAATTTATGGCGCCGCTACTTTACCGCAAATTGTTGAAGGCTTAACAGCTCATGCCAAAGAGCTGAATGTCACTTTGACTCATCTGCAATCCAATGCCGAACATGAGCTCATCAACGCCATTCAGCAAAGTTTAGGACAACAGGACTTTATTATTATTAACCCGGGCGCTTATACCCATACCAGTGTGGCTATTCGTGATGCGCTGCTCTCTGTGGCTATTCCTTTTATTGAAGTGCATTTGTCCAATGTACATGCCCGGGAAGAATTCCGTCGTCACTCGTATTTATCCGATATCGCCAAAGGTGTGATTTGTGGTTTAGGAGCCAAAGGCTACCACTACGCACTGGAATCGGCGGTGTCGTCCTTATCAACCATTCCATCAAATTAATTAGGCAACTACGTCATGGATATCAGAAAAATTAAAAAATTGATCGAACTGCTGGAAGAATCAGGCATTAACGAGCTTGAAATAACTGAAGGCGAAGAATCCGTTCGTATCAGCCGCAATGGTCCGGTACAGCAATATGCTCCTATGCATTATGCTGCTGCGCCAATGCAACAGGCTCCTGCTGCAGCCCCAGCTGCCACCGCAGCTCCTGCTGAAGCTGCCAAGCCGGTAGTCACAGGTCACCAAATGCGTTCACCTATGGTAGGTTCCTTCTACCGCGCAGCGTCTCCAACGTCAAAAGCTTTTGTTGAAGTAGGCCAAAGCGTTAAAGTGGGCGACACCCTGTGTATTATCGAAGCGATGAAAATGATGAACCAGATCCAGGCCGACAAAGCCGGTGTGGTGACACAAATTCTGGTAGAAAACGGCGAGCCGGTTGAGTTTGACCAGCCATTATTTGTGATCGAATAAGTTAAAAGGCAGACTCATGCTAGAAAAAGTACTGATCGCCAACCGGGGTGAAATTGCACTGCGTATCTTACGTGCGTGTAAAGAACTCGGTATCAAAACGGTGGCTGTGCATTCCACAGTAGACCGTAATCTGAAACACGTGCTGTTGGCCGACGAGACCATTTGTATCGGTCCCGCGCCATCGCCACAAAGTTACTTAAATATTCCTGCGCTGATTGCTGCCGCTGAAGTGACCAATGCCCAGGCGATTCACCCTGGTTATGGTTTCCTGGCTGAACGTGCAGACTTCGCGCAGCAAGTGGAAGAAAGTGGTCTGGTGTTTATCGGCCCACGTCCTGAGTCTATCCGCTTAATGGGTGACAAGGTTTCTGCCATTGAAGCCATGAAAAAAGCCGGCGTACCTTGTGTACCAGGTTCTGACGGTGCTGTAGGCGACGACGCTGAAGTCAATAAAGCCATTGCTAAACGTATAGGTTATCCGATTATCGTGAAAGCGGCCGGTGGTGGTGGTGGTCGTGGTATGCGTGTGGTACGCAGCGAAGCTGAACTGGTTGAATCTATTGCAATGACCAAAACCGAAGCAGGTGCTGCTTTTGGTAATGACATGGTGTACATGGAGAAATTCCTGGAAAACCCACGTCATATCGAAATTCAGGTGCTGGCTGATGGGCAGGGCAAAGCCATTCACTTAGGTGAACGTGACTGTTCTATGCAACGTCGTCACCAGAAAGTAGTGGAAGAAGCACCAGCTCCGGGCATTACACAGGAACTGCGTGATTTTATCGGTGGTCGTTGTGTGCAGGCCTGTATTGACCTGAACTACCGCGGTGCCGGTACCTTCGAATTCCTGTTTGAAAACGGCGAGTTTTATTTCATCGAAATGAACACCCGTATTCAGGTAGAACACCCTGTGACTGAAATGATCACTGGTGTGGACTTGATTAAAGAGCAGCTGCGCATCGCCTCTGGCATGCCACTGAGCATTAAGCAATCTGATATTGTGATCCGTGGTCATGCCGTGGAATGCCGTATCAATGCTGAAGATGCCAAGACCTTTATTCCGTCGCCAGGTACCATCACCCGCTTCCACCCGCCAGGTGGCAACGGTGTACGTTGGGATTCGCATATTTACGCAGATTACACAGTACCGCCAAACTACGATTCTATGGTGGGTAAACTGATCACTTACGGTGAAAACCGTGATATCGCTATAGCCCGTATGCGTAATGCATTAAGTGAACTGCTGGTCGGTGGCATCAAAACCAATATCGAACTGCACAAGCTGATTATGACAGACGAGAACTTCAATAAAGGTGGAACTAACATCCACTACCTTGAACATAAACTCGGCCTGAAGTAATACCCTGCGTACCTGAAGCCGCAGCCTTATTGCTCGCCAAAGCCACCTTCCCGGTGGCTTTGTTATTTTTACGCCTGATTTTACGCCGCCAAACTGCTACAATTCGCGCCCATTTCCAGAGAATGAAGAGCAACGCCATGCCGTGGATCCAATTACGCGTAAACAGCACTGAAAAACAGGCCGAGCAGGTCAGCGATATGCTGATGAGCTGGGGCGCACAAGCTGTCAGTTTTGTGGACGCCAAAGACACCCCTATTTATGAACCTCTGCCGGGTGAAGTCTTGTATTGGGAAAACACCGTGGTGGTGGGTTTATTTGACGCCGAACACAAAATGGACAAAGTGGTGCGTCAGCTGGAAAAAGCCGCCATCTTTAAAAACGGTGTGCAGTACAAGCTGGAACAACTGGAAGACAAAGACTGGGAGAGAGAATGGATGGATAACTTCCACCCTATTCGTTTTGGTCAGCGTTTATGGGTTTGTCCAAGCTGGCGCGATATTCCGGACCCAACGGCAGTGAACGTGATGCTCGACCCTGGCCTGGCTTTTGGTACTGGTACTCACCCGACCACAGCGCTTTGTATGGAGTGGCTGGACGCGCAGGAATTGTCACAAAGTTTAGTGGTCGATTTTGGTTGTGGTTCAGGCATTTTAGGTATTGCCGCCTTAAAGCTTGGTGCTAAGCGTGTGGTCGGTATCGACATAGACCCTCAAGCTATTGAATCCAGTCTCGCCAACGCCACCCGTAACGGCGTAGAGCAACAGATTGAGCTGTATTTACCGAAGGATCAACCCGCCTCATTACAAGCCGATGTGGTAGTAGCTAATATTCTGGCAGGTCCTTTGGCAGAACTTTCCGGCATTATCAGTGCTTATGTCAAACCAGGTGGATTATTGGCGTTGTCCGGTATTCTGGAAAGTCAGGCTCAGTCGGTGATCGATGCTTATGCGGCAGAATTTGAGTTTGACCCTGTGGCGGTCAAAGAAGAGTGGGTGCGCTTAACGGCGCGGAAGAAAGTTTAAAGCCTTATCTATAGCCTAAGTAGTTGGAGTTGCAGAGCGGCGCAGTCAACAAAGCTGCAGCTTCAAATACGACGGCTATACAGGCGACCTGCCCGGTCGCCTGTTTTTGCGAACTCATCTTAGTACACCCAACGTTCTGGCAGTATCAAAGCGGCGGCTATATAAGCAACCAACACAGCTACCGGAAAATACAATGCCATCACCACAACCAAAGCGCGGATAACCCAAATCGGCTGGTCGTAATAGGCGGCGAAACCTGCACATACACCAGAAATTTTGCGTTTTGCCTTGTTTACAAACCAGGCGCTTTTATCACTCTTTCTCATCGCGTTACTCCCCAACTTTGTTAATTACCGCTTTATCCAGCATCCACATCAAACCAGCTAAAGCCCAGACCACGACAATGTTGATAATAATCAGCGACATGTCCTGTTCCTCCTTAACCTGGTTAATTTATTCAGATTTCATCAACAGCCCAGCTGCCTACAACTCCGAACCAGGCTAATACAACCATCAGTGCTACTATTTCCATTTTGACTCTCCTTACCTTTATTGATCTGTTATCAGTTAAATTTTCAGACTTCGTCAGCTGCCCAGCTTGCAACAATACCGAACCAGGCTAATACAACCATCAGTGCTGCTATTTCCATTTTGACTCTCCTTACCTTTGTTTATGTTTTGTGCTTGTGCTGATACTCATCAGCGCCTTGTAATTCAGACTTCGTCAACTGCCCAGCTGCCGACAATACCGAACCAGGCTAATACAACCATCAGTGCTGCTATTTCCATTTTGACTCTCCTCAATTTTCGTTAGTGGTTTAATTCATCATCAGTTCATCTGTTGATATCTATACGTTGCAGCTGCTGTGCCAAGTTGAAAATAATTTATAAACAATTGTTTTATAATGATTTTTATAAGATCATGGCGACATTCAGTTATAGATTAAATTTTATTCAAAATATAAAAGTAGTGTTTTTAACCACTTTTTAGCTGATTTAAAAATAGGCAGTCAGGGCGAAGCTCAGCCATACAAAGGCGGCAGGATAGCTGTACATAAGAATGTGGAAATGCGCAGAAATAAAAGTATCGCCGGGAGCAAACAGAAGGGCTTAAAAAAACAAAACCCGGTACTACTTAAAACCGGGTTGATCCAGGAATATCAAAGGGGGGTAATAACCAATGCCAAATCACAGACACCAGGCCAACACTAACTACGGGCAACAAAAACAGTCCCAACAACCCTAATGTTAAGCTCAGCATCCTTAATCCACCTTAGCTACTGTGATCACTGGTTCTTTTTCAGTTTCTTTGTTAGCAACTAAAGTGGTTTCCAGTTCAGCCAGAGCTTTTTGGCTTTGCTCCAGAATTGCTACTTTTAACTCCGCCATTTGTTGGCTCATCAATTCAGCAGCTAAAGCACTAACGGCCTGTGTATTGACTGAAGCTAAGCTCAGTTCATTGGCTTGTACTGATGGGGTAGCAGCAAAAACTGCTGTAGTAACAAGGACTAATGTAGCAAGTGTTTTCATGGTCGTGCTCCTTAATGAGTAGTGAAGTTCACTATCTCTGTTTCAAGGTGCGTGCCATACTGAAATTAATTTTTAAGTTATTAATATTCAATAACTTAAATGAATCACAAAGGCTTTATCAAAAAAGTTGGAAAGATAAAAAACAAAAAAGTGGTGAAATTCACCACTTTTTTAAAAACCTGATACTCAGCTCATCAAAGCTGCGGTACCTTCTTCAGCGCATCCAGCATCACTTGTGGACCACTGGTCGGCAAGTGACCTATTTCACTTAAATGCCGGCGCCATAAACGGGCACCAGGCACGCCCTGAAATAAGCCCAGCATATGCCGTGCTATATGCCAGAA
>CAMLSF010000168.1 GCA_946482615.1 uncultured Chromatiaceae bacterium
ACAAAAGCTGCTTTTTGCCCGCTTACAACAAGCCAGCTGAGTGCAGCAAAAAAAAAACCGGCATCAAAGCCGGTTTTTGGTAATAGGGCAACAATTAAACCAGACTGACTTTGGCGAATTTACGTTTGCCAACCTGGAAGATATGACAACTGCCTTTGGCAAATTCCATTTTGCTGTCTTCCACTTTGGTTTCACCGTCCAGCTTAACCGCGCCTTGTTTAATCATCCGCAGGGCTTCTGAGGTACTTTCCACTAAACCCGCTTCTTTTAACAAATTAGCGATCTGAATACGGTCAGAACTTAAAGTCAGGCTCAGTTCAGGGATATCATCCGGCAAGGCATTTTTCTGAAAACGCTGGATGAAATCCTGCTCTGCTGCTTCAGCTGCAGCCTGGTCATGGAAACGGGCAATAATTTCTTTTGCCAGCTCAATTTTGATATCACGAGGGTTCCGACCTTCTGCAGCTTGTTGTTTCATTGCAGCAATATCAGCCAGAGGACGGAAACTCAGCAAATCGTAGTAACGCCACATCAGCTCATCACTGATGGACATGACTTTGCCAAACATCTCGCCCGGTGTGTCCGTGATGCCAATATAGTTGCCTAAGGACTTGGACATCTTTTGCACACCGTCCAGACCTTCGAGCAAAGGCACCATAATGATGGTTTGTGGGCGCTGACCTTCATCTTTTTGCAGCTCACGGCCCATCAACAGGTTAAAACGCTGATCGGTGCCGCCCATTTCGATGTCGGCTTCCAACGCAACAGAATCCCAGCCCTGTACCAGCGGGTATAAAAACTCATGAATAGCAATAGACTGGTTATTGGCATAACGCTTTTTGAAGTCATCGCGTTCCAGCATACGGGCGACCGTTTGACGGGCAGCCAATTTGATCATGCCTGCCGCACCTAACTTTTCCATCCATTCGGAGTTAAAAGCCACCCGTGTTTTTGCCGGATCAAGAATTTTAAACACCTGCTCTTTATAGGTCTGGGCATTTGCCAGCACATCTTCGCGGGTTAAGGGTTTACGCGTAACGTTTTTACCCGTTGGATCACCAATCATGCCGGTGAAGTCGCCAATCAGAAAAATAACCTCATGGCCCAACTGTTGAAAGGTACGTAATTTGTTGATCAGAACAGTGTGGCCTAAATGCAAATCTGGTGCAGTTGGATCAAAACCTGCCTTGATTTTTAAAGGTTTTCCTTCCTTTAACTTGGCAATCAGTTCTTCTTCTAACAAAATCTCTTCGCAGCCGCGTTTTATCTCAGCCAGCGCCTGCTCCCAGTGAGCCATGGTCTACTCCTAAATCTCTTTGTATTTGGCAAAATTTCAAGCCTGCATTCTAACGAAACATTTCTTCAGATCAAACCAACAAAAGTGTGGCATCAGGTAAAAAATCGTTATATGCTCGTTTTTTTATTGGTTTGTCTGATAATAATAAGAGATGCGCTTTCTATGATTTCTTCTTTGCCTATCAAACATCGGTTATTAATCGGCGCTTTAAGCGGCATTGTTGCCGTTATGCTGTTGATCCCGTCAGAACAAGCTTCAGCCTCCAGAACTACAGAAACTTCTGAGTTGGAAGTTGGAAAAAGATACAGTATTGATATCCCTTTGGTGGAAGAGAAAATTGCAGCAGAGCAGCTTGCAACCTTGCCACACGAAGATAACTCACTGGAGTGGGTGACTGTTGATGTGAAAAAAGGCGACATTTTGTCGACTATTTTCCGTAAAGCTAAATTAGATCAAGCCGCGATGCAGGAAGTGTTGGAACTGGGTAAGCCAGTAAAAACCTTAACCCGCATTTTCCCCGGCGAACAAATTGAGTTTGGTCTGGACAACCAGGGCAAGCTGCAGGAAATCCGCTATCCCATCAACAACCTGAAAACTTTACGTGTACAGCGTACTGCTGATGGTAAGTTTGCGGCTGAAGAATTGCTCAAAGAAGTTGAAACCCGTACTGAAGTAGTCAGCGGTGTGGTCAACGGTTCGTTCTGGAACGCAGGTCTGGAAGCAGGTTTAACCGAAGCTCAGATGCTGACTCTGGCCAACAACATTTTCAGTTACGACATCGACTTTGGTCTGGATATCAAAGCTGGTGACAGTTTTAGCGTGATTTTTGAAACCCGTTATGCCGACGGTCAATTTGTTGGTAACGGTAATATTCTCGCTGCGCAGTTTAAAAACGAAGGTCAGGTCTATCAGGCAGTGCGTCACAAGGACGGCGCCTATTACAAGCCGGATGGTAAGGGCACCAAACAAGCCTTCTTACGTGCCCCGGTCGCCTTCCAGTACGTTAGCTCTAATTTTAATCCCCGCCGTTTACACCCAGTGTTAAAGAAAGTAAAACCACACAATGGTGTTGATTATGTTGCTGCTGTAGGAACTCCTATTATGGCGGCTGGTGATGGTAAAGTGATAGCGTCCACCCGTAACGGTGTGAATGGTAACTATGTGTTTATCAAGCATAAAAACAATATTGTTACCAAGTACCTGCACTTGTCCAAACGGGATGTGAAACAAGGTGAAAACGTGAAACAAGGTCAGGTGATAGGCCGCTTAGGTTCAACAGGCCGCGTCACCGGTGCTCACCTGCACTATGAATTTGTTGTAGGTGGTGTACACCGTAACCCACGTACTGTGAAATTACCTCAGGCAGATGCGCTGTCTACCAGCGAACGTATTGCTTTTGTTAACGAAGCAAAACAGCTGATAGCTCAAATGCAGAACCATGAGCGGATCACAGTAGCAGCTGCTGAGTAATGTCCAGCCTGTACATAGGCATCATGTCCGGCACCAGTCTCGATGGTATCGATCTGGTGCTGGTTCGTTTTAGCCAGCCCACTCAGAATAGCCTTCTGCCTGAATTACTTGACTCCCTGCTTTGCCCCTTCCCTGACCAGTTACGCCAACAGCTCAGTCAATTGGCCCAGTCCGGCCCGGATGAACTTGAACTGATGGGGTTAGTGGAGCAGCAACTGGCATTAGCTTATGCTGATGCAGTCAAACAGTTATTAGCGAAAGCCAAAGTCAGCCCTGAACAGATCAAAGCCATTGGCTGCCATGGCCAGACCATCAGGCACAGGCCTTATGCGCAGTTTCCTTTTACTTATCAGATTGGTGATATGTTCCGTCTGGCTGCCGAAACGCAAATCCGGGTCATTGCTGATTTTCGCCGTAAAGACATGGCGTATGGTGGGCAAGGTGCTCCGCTGGTACCGGCTTTTCATAAAGCGATTTTTGCCAAACCAGACTGCTATCGCGCTATTTTAAATATTGGTGGTATCGCCAATGTCACCTTGCTGCAACCCAACCAGGCAGTGCGTGGTTTTGATACAGGCCCTGGCAACGGCTTAATGGACAACTGGATCCAGCAGCAAGGCTTAGGTTTATTCGACAAAGATGGCCTGTATGCGGCTTCTGGCTCGATACAACAGGATTTGTTAGAAAGCCTGCTGTCAGACCCCTACTTTCAGTTGCAAGGCCCCAAAAGCACAGGCAGAGAATATTTCAACGCAGAGTGGCTGGCGCAAAAACTACAGACGAAAAACTATGCTGCAGCCGATGTGCAGCGCACTCTGACCCGTTTTACTGCCCAAAGCATTAAAATTGCACTGAACAATGAGGCCATAACGGAATTATTTGTCTGTGGTGGCGGTGCTTATAACAAGGTGCTGATCAGCGATTTACAGCAGTTATTCCCAGGTGTGCAACTTCAGCAAACCGCCAGTTTAGGTGTCAAAGCTGACGATGTCGAAGCCATGGCTTTTGCATGGCTGGCTTACGCCTATGACCAGAAGATCCCGGGCAATATTCCGGACGTAACGGGCGCACGGAAAGCTGTGGTTTTAGGCGCGGAATTTAGCAGTTAACACCGCGCCCTGTCTTAGTTTTGCTCCACCAGTTTTGCTATTTGTGTTGCCACTTGTCCCCAGCCTTCACCTAAAGTTTTAACCACTTCATCATAACCATCATCGGCAATAGGCAATTGCAGTTCAAAAGGCAGTTGTTTGACAACAGCACCAGCGAGCAAATGCGCCTGGCCACTGATCAAAACAACACCCTCTGCTGTGGTGTGAAACTGAGTCACCTGCACCGTCAGACGGTTGTCCGCAGGGCTGCTTGCTTGCTGAGTCACACGCCAGTCCGTTAAAGCGCCGGACAAATGTGCCTGCAAATTACGACTGAGTTGCTGATCCAGAGCTTCAGCCCATTGATGAGTGCGGGTCAGTTGCAGATTGACTTCGTTGTTCTGATACACCAGCGCATTGCTGTTCAGATAACTGGCCACCATCACAGGTTCAACCACCAGCACTTTATTGCTATCAACCACAGGAGCTTTCGCCGCTACTGCAGGTAAACGGTAATACTGCAGCTCAGACGGTGAGCTGCCACAGCCAGCCAGAGCCAGACTTAACACTACACAAGCTAAATAACGCATCAGTTGCCCTTCTCAGGTTCAGGATCTTTAGGCAGATCGGCATTAAAAATCAGTGAGTTACTCTGAGTATTCATAGTTTTAATCACAGGCTGCAAGTCACGTAATAACTGGTCCATTGACTGCAAATTACCATTTAAGCGCTCGTACGCCGGTGAACCCGGCGAAAAACCAGCCAGAGTTTTGCGCAGTTCAGTCAGGCTTTGCTGAATATCAGCCGGCAATTGCTGCACTGATTTATCCTGCACCAGTTGATCCAGCGATTGGATCAGCTGCTCTGCATTTTTCAGCATTTTTTCACTTTGCACTAAGGTAGCCGAACTTTGCGCCAATACATCTTCCACTGGCAGACTATTAACTTTATCCAACACCTGCAGCACTTTTTGCTCAATATTGGCCAGGCCACTTGGGGCTGTAGGCATAATTTTCAGACCTGCATGATCCGCTAAAGCAAAAGGTGCAGGCACAAAACCTTCACTGGAAAACTCCGGTGCCTGAGCCGTTGCGACTTGAACTTTCTCAGACTGTTCAGCATCAGCCAAAGCCGGCACCTCCACTTTGACTTTAGGCGGCTCAATCACTGCATCTGTTTGCACCAGTTCAATATACAAAGCGCCCGTCAACAGACTGCCGGTTTTTAATACAGCTCTTAAACCATGTTGCACTGCAGTTTCTAATTCCTGCGCCAGTTTTTTCAGGCTCATCTCACCAGCCAGACGACCCGCTTCCACCCGCACCAACACAGGAATACCTTTTTTAAAGGCCACATCCAACGGATTGTCCATATTAAAAAAGTATGGCGCCATAGCCACAGTACCAATACGTATGCCTTTGTATTCCAAAGGAGCACCAGCTGTTAAACCACGGATGGACTCATCAAAAAACATCAGGTATTCGTTGTATTCGGTATACAAACCTTCTTTGATAGCCTTTTGGTTTTTAAACAACTGAAACTCGCTGTTGCTGGCTACTTTATCCCCTGCAGGCCAACCATCCAGCACATCAAAATGCACACCACCGCTGAGCAAAGTGGCAACAGAAGCTAACTCCACCCGCACACCCTGAGCAGACACATCCAGTGCCATACCACTGGCTTGCCAGAAGCGTACGTTTTCCGTGACTAACGAATCATAAGGTGCACGGATAAACAACTGATACGTCATATGACCTTGTTCAGCCACGAAATTACTGGTTTCTACAGTGCCTACGGCATAACCGTGATAAAGCACAGGGTCGCCAACGGCCAGAGCTGTGGCGTCATCACTTAACAAAGTCACCCGTACACCAGGCGCATCGGCTGGCGCTATAGGCGGGCTGTCGAGTAATTCATAATAATACTTTTGCACACTGGCTTTGCCAGGCTGCAATTCGATATAAGCACCGGATAACAGGGTATTTAAACCACTGACGCCACCCCGGCCTACTGTAGGTTTGACCACCCAAAGCTGCGAATCTTCATTCAGCAACGCCTCAATACCGGGATCCATCCGGGCTTTGATCAGAACTTTGCTTAAATCTTCCGACAGCTGCACTGATTCCACCCGGCCTATATCCACACTGCGGCTTTTGATCTGGGTTTTACCTGCCACTATGCCTTCGGCATTCAGTGTGACTAAGGTAATGACTGGCCCCTGGTTTTTCTGGGTGTAATACAACATCCAGATCCCGATAGCCACAGCTATCACTGGCACTATCCAGATCGGAGATAATTGTCGGATCTTTTTCACCGCCGCTACCCGGCCTTGCGTCTTAGCCACGCTGCTGCTCCTCTTTTTTATTCCGTTGATCCCACAGTAAACGCGGGTCAAAACTCATAGCGGCGAGCATGGTGGTGATCACCACAGTCGCAAAAATAATAGCGCCCATACCTGGATACACGCCCATCAATAAATCAAACCTGACTAAAGCCGCCAGAATAGCCACCACCAACACATCCACCATAGACCAGCGGCCTATCCAGTCGACCAGCAGATACACTTTAGTCGACAACAACTGTCGCTTATGTCCGCTGTGGCTGGCCAGATAACAGAGCCAGAACATCACCACTATTTTCACTACGGGCACCACCACGCTGGCTAATAAAATTACTATGGCCACAGGATAAGCACCATCCTTCCACATTAATATGATGCCGCTGATGATAGTAGACTGAATGCTGCTGCCCAAAGACACAGTTTCCATAATAGGCAGCAGGTTGGCGGGGATATACAACAGCGTTGCAGTAATCAGCCAGGCCAGAGTTTTTTGTAAGCTGGCCGGAATACGGGCCGTGACTTTAGTGCCACAGCGACCACAGTGTTTTTGTTCCAGCGGCACTATGGCAGTGCAACAACTGCAACTGGCTAAATTCAATGACACTCCGGTCCGCCCGGCAAATTCAGCTGAAACAGGCTGAGGAGCAGGAGCTATAGATTCCCATAACGCATGGCGGTCTATCACCTGAAAAGTGCGCAAATGCAACAAACAAAATAAACAAAAGGCCCAGAAACTCATACCCACAGAGATATCGGCATAGACCACCAATTTGACAAAAGCGACCAGAATACCAATAAGGAAAATATCCACCATGCTCCAGGGTTTGAGCATATAAAGCACCCGGGCAGTCCAGACCAGCCCCCGCACGCGGCGCACCATACCGAGCTTGATATAAATCACCGCCAGCATACAAAACGCCGGTATCGCCTGAATAAATAACCAGACCAGCACAGCCAGCCACTGCTGATGTTCGTTAAATAAAACGGAGGAGGTATCAAAGAAACTCATGATATGGACGTTCCCCGCCACATCCATGCCGATAAAAGGAAAGAGGTTGGCAAGCACCAGCATAAACAACGAGCTGGCCGCATAAAGTACAGGGCGTAACACCGGATCTTTTTGCCGCATATCCAGTAAGTAACCGCAACGACTGCAGGCCGCTTCCTGACCTATAGCCAACAACGGCAATTGCTGCAACAAATCGCAGTGACGACAAAGCACCAGTTCAGTAACAGCGTGCGCGGGCTGCGTTACACCAGACTCCAGATCAGACAAAAAGATTCCTTTGCAAATGCCTATACTGCGAATAGCGCTATTGTAAGCAAAAAAATTGGGGTCAGCTCAATAAAATGGGGTCAGATCACATTATTCATTCTAAATAATGTGATCTGACCCTGAGGGATCCCCACAAATTTCGACATAGTTAACAACTCC
>CAMLSF010000169.1 GCA_946482615.1 uncultured Chromatiaceae bacterium
ACAGAGTAACCGCTGTGCTCGATCGCGATGTTACGGATCAGTTCCATCATGTTTACGGTTTTACCTACACCGGCACCACCGAACAGACCAACTTTACCACCTTTAGCGAACGGACATACCAGGTCGATAACCTTGATGCCTGTTTCTAACAGAGCGTTTGACGCGGCCTGATCTTCGTAGCTTGGTGCTGCACGGTGGATTGGCATACGCTCATCTTCACCTATAGGACCGGCTTCGTCGATTGGCTCGCCTAATACGTTCATGATACGACCTAAAGTCGCTTTACCTACTGGTACGTGGATAGCTTTGCCAGTGTTGGCAACTTCAGCACCACGACGTAAACCGTCGGTTGAACCTAACGCGATAGCACGTACAGTACCGCCGCCTAATTGCTGTTGTACTTCAAGTACTAAACCAGCCAGGTCGCCGCTTGTAACGTTTAACGCGTCATAGATACCAGGTACCGATTCTTGTGGAAAGTCGATATCCACAACGGCGCCAATGATTTGGACTACCTTACCTTGACTCATGTTTAATCCTCTAATTTCTCAAACCTGTATACCTAAGCCTTAGACAGCAGCGGCACCGGCGACGATTTCGCTCAGTTCCTGGGTAATAGCTGCTTGACGCGCTTTGTTGTAAACCAACTTCAGGTCATCCATTAAGTTACCAGCGTTGTCTGTGGCGGCTTTCATCGCCACCATACGGGCTGCTTGTTCGCTGGCCGCGTTTTCAACTACACCCTGATACACCTGAGACTCTACGTAACGGCTCAGTAATTTATCTAAAATTACTTTTGGATCCGGCTCGTAGATGTAATCCCAGCTATGGCTTTTCGCTGCTACGTCTGCTTTTGGCAAAGGTAAGAGTTGTTCGATCACCGGCTCTTGTTTCATAGTGTTGACAAACTTGTTGTACACCAGGAACAAGCGGTCGATACGGCCTTCTTCGTATGCTTTAAGCATCACCTGAACAGAACCAATGACATCAGCCAAACGTGGGTTATCACCCGGGCCAGTTTGTTGTGCCAGTACTTTGCCGCCAAAACGTTTGAAAAACGCTGTAGCTTTGTTACCGATCACCGCAATCTGCGCCTGAGCGCCTTGCTCTTTCCAGCTTTTCAGGTCCAGAGCAATACGTTTGAACTCGTTGGTATTTAAGCCGCCGCAAAGGCCACGGTCTGTCGATATCACAATGTAGCCGACATTTTTTACCGGACGTTCAGTTAAGAACGGGTGACGGTATTCAATGTTGCCGTTTGCGATATTGCCGATCACTTTGCGCATACCTTCAGCGTATGGACGGCTATGTGCAACCCGCTCCTGCGCTCTGCGCATTTTGCTGACTGCTACCTTTTCCATCGCGCTGGTGATCTTACGAGTATTGTTAATACTCCCGATCTTACTTTTTATCTCTTTTGCGCCGGCCATGACTAATCTCCGAAAATTTCAACGACCGGGTGCAGTTGCCTGCACCCGATATGTTTACCAAGTCTGAGTTGCTTTGAACTTCTCAATAGCGCCTTTTAAGGTCGCTTCGATTTGGTCGTTGTAGTTACCGGTTTTGTTCAGATCAGCCATAAACGCTGCGTGCTCTGAGTGCATGTAAGACAATAAAGCAGCTTCAAAATCCAGGATCTTGGCAACTTCGATATCTTTCATGTAGCCTTTTTCGATAGCGAAAATAGACACACCCATGTCAGCCACGCCCATTGGCGCATACTGTAACTGTTTCATCAGTTCAGTTACTTTCTGGCCGTGGTCTAACTGCGCACGAGTCGCGTCGTCCAGGTCAGAAGCGAACTGAGCAAATGCTGCCAGTTCAGAGTACTGAGCTAAAGCTAAACGGATACCACCGCCTAACTTCTTGATGATCTTGGTCTGAGCGGCACCACCAACACGGGATACCGAAATACCAGCGTTCACAGCCGGACGGATACCTGCGTTGAATAAACCAGATTCTAAGAAGATCTGACCGTCAGTGATCGAAATTACGTTGGTTGGAACGAACGCAGAAACGTCGCCAGCCTGAGTTTCGATAATTGGCAGTGCAGTTAAAGAACCAGTTTTGCCTTTCACTTCACCGTTGGTGAAGCGCTCAACATAATGCTCGTTGACACGAGATGCGCGCTCTAACAGACGGCTGTGTAAATAGAATACGTCACCTGGGTAAGCTTCACGGCCTGGTGGACGACGTAACAACAGAGAGATTTGACGGTATGCAACGGCCTGCTTAGACAGGTCATCGTATACGATCAGAGCATCTTCACCACGGTCACGGAAGTATTCACCCATAGTACAACCAGAGTATGGCGCCAGGAATTGCAGTGCAGCGGCTTCAGAAGCAGAAGCTACAACTACGATTGTGTGGGCCAGAGCGTTGTGCTCTTCCAGTTTACGTACTACGTTCGCGATAGTAGAAGCTTTCTGACCTATGGCTACATAGATACACTTCACGCCAGAGGTTTTCTGGTTGATGATGGCATCGATAGCTAAAGCTGTTTTACCCGTCTGACGGTCACCGATTAACAGTTCACGCTGACCACGACCGATTGGGATCATGGAGTCAACAGACTTGTAACCAGTTTGCAGAGGTTGGTCTACAGAACGACGGTCGATAACGCCAGGAGCAATTTTTTCTACCGGTGCAAAACCAGCAGCTTCAATTGGACCTTTACCATCGATTGGCTCACCTAAAGTGTTCACCACACGGCCTAACAGGCCCGGGCCAACAGGAACTTCAAGGATACGGCCAGTCGCTTTGACTTTAATACCTTCACGCAGGTCCGCATAAGGACCCATAACTACAGCACCTACTGAATTGCGTTCTAAGTTCAGTGCGATAGCGTAACGGCTGCCAGGAAGCTCAATCATTTCGCCTTGCATACAGTCAGCAAGGCCGTTGATACGGATAATACCGTCAGTAACAGCGACGATAGTACCTTCGTTGCGAGCTTCACTGACAACTTCGAACTGTTCAATACGTTTTTTGATCAGTTCAGAGATTTCAGTGGAATTCAGTT
Organism: uncultured Chromatiaceae bacterium; assembly: GCA_946482615.1. Next base: position 3,023 of record CAMLSF010000169.1, read on the forward strand.
GCATGCTCTAATCCCCAATTATGACTGCAGTGCAGTAGCTAAACGGTCTAACTTGCCACGAACCGAGCCGTCAATCACCATATCACCGGCTTTGATTAACATGCCGCCAACGACGGTCGGATCTACACTACAGTTCAATTTCACTTTACGTGCTAAACGTTGCGATAAAGCCGCAATCAGTTTGTCTTGTTGTGCCGCATTCAGCGTAGTCGCAGAAATCACATCAACAGTGGCTTCTTTTTCGTACTCAGCTTTTAATGCAACATAACCGTCAAAGACTGCAGGCAACGCCAACAAGCGATTATTTTCCGCCATGAGCTTAATAAAGTTCTGGCCATGGGCATTTAACTGCTCACCGCACACTTTTAAAAAGAACTCAGCTTGCTTTTCAGCTGCACCGGCACTTTGCAGTTGCTCAGCGACAAAATCATTTTTTGCTACTTCAGCAGCGAAAAATAACATGCCAGTCCAGGCTTCTAATGCATTGTGCTCAACTGCAAACTCAAACGCCGCTTTGGCGTAAGGACGAGCTAAATTAGTCAGTTCAGACATGGCTCATCCTCAATTAAGTTCTGCGACCAGTTTTTCCAGGATGTCGCTGTGAGCAGCTTCATCTATTGAACGCTGAAGAATTCTTTCTGCACCTGCTACAGCTAAAGCTGCAACTTGCTTACGTAATTCTTCTTTCGCTCTGATCCGTTCAGCTTCAACTTCGGCTTTCGCCTGAGCCAGGATTTTTTCCCGCTCTGCCTGAGCTTTTACGGCAGCTTCTTCAATAATCTGCTGTTCGCGTTTTTTCGCCTGGTCAATTAAAGCAGAGGCTTGCGTCTTTGCTTCAACCAGTTGCTGTTTTGCTTTCTCTTGCGCTAAACGCAGATCCTGCTCGGCGCGATCAGTCGCGGCCAAACCGTCTGCAATTTTTTGCTGGCGAGTTTCAATAGCATTGATGATTGGTGGCCATACATATTTCATACAGAAAAGTACGAACACCAGGAAAGCTATTAATTCACCAATGAGAGTGGCGTTAATATTCACGACCGCTTCTCCTTATTTACAAAGTAAATGGTTCTGTTCAGAGACCGAATTAAGCTAATGCGAACAGCATGTACAGACCGATAGCAACACCGATCATCGCGATGGCGTCGATTAAACCTGCAACGATAAACATTTTACCTTGTAAAGAACCGGCCAGTTCTGGTTGACGAGCAGCTGATTCTAAGAATTTACCACCTAAAGTACCGAAACCAATTGCAGTACCTAAGGCACCGAAACCGATTAACAGGGCTACTGCGATGTATTTTAAGCCTAATACCATTTCCATGATTTTCTCCAAGTTTCTAAGTTAAAGTTAAAACGAAATTTTTATAACGAAATCAGTGTTTTTCGTGCGCCATACTCAGGTAGACCACGGTCAGGATAGTGAAAATAAAGGCCTGAAGTGGAATAACCAATAAGTGGAACGCAGCCCAGGCAAAATGCAAACCAAAGATCTGGTAAATGCCCGTCATTGCGATAAGGATAAAGATCAGCTCACCTGCGTATAAGTTACCGAACAGACGCAGTGCCAGTGACAATGGTTTTGCCAGCAGAGCTACAACTTCCAGAATAAAGTTGAACCAGTACAACCAGGGCGTATTAAACGGCTGAGTGGTCAGTTCTTTAATAAAGCCACCCACACCTTTGATTTTGATGGAGTAGTAAATCATCAGAATAAATACGCCCAGCGCCAGAGCAATAGTCATGTTCAGGTCGGTGGTAGGTACAATTTTCATGTAGACATGATGTGGGTCATAGCCCATAGCAGCACCAATTTGCTGAGTCGCATATGGGATGAAATCAACCGGGATTAAATCCAGCAGGTTCATCAGCAATACCCAGACAAAAATAGTCAGTGCCAGCGGCGCTATAACCGGGCTTTTACCATGGAAGGTGCTTTTGACTGTACTGTCGATAAACTCGACCAGCATTTCAACGGCACATTGCCATTTGGTCGGAACACCGGCGTTGGCTTTTTTCGCCACAGCACGGAAAGAGAACAGGAACACAAGTCCCATTAGAATTGACCAGCCTAAAGTATCAACGTGAACGGTCCAAAAACCTTCGCCGACACTCCAGTTGGTCAAGTGGTGAGTAATATACTCTTTGCTTGTAATCTCAGCACCTGATGCCATCGTTAGTCCCAATTATCGTAGTTAATTAAAATCGGTATCAGAATTTGTAACAGCAATGCCAGGCTAAAGGCCGTAATAAAAATCCAGTGCACTACTGCGACAAATTTCAGCACTGCTACAACCAGCAATGCCACGATAAAAAATTTGATGGCTTCGCCCCGGTAAATGGATTTCAGGATCAGTTGCACCTGATTTGCACCGTGAAAGCGGAACACATACCAGGCAAAGATGGAATGAGGAAGCATGCCACAGAGCAGCCCCAACAAAGCGGATTTTGCGGATCGTCCATCCATTGCCAGCCAAACTATAGTTGTTATTACGGCTGCGGCCACAAACTGGCTCAGCAACAACTTCAGGATTAGCGATAAAGGGCCTTTTTTTTGAGTTTTCAGCACTTTTTATGGCCTGCTAATCCTGTCAATATTGAATAGTTTAAAGCCTGCGCAAGTATACTTATCTGCCTTTTTTTTGCAAGAAAAAGCGGCCTTACTCTAGCTTTTGTCTGAGATAATGAAAAATTACAGCCTAGGATTCAGAAGACTCTGACTGTAATTTGTTCAGTATGCCTTCGAGCTCATCTAAGCTGCTGTAGGAAATCACCAGATTGCCTTTGCCCTTTTTGTTGTAATTAATCTCAACAGGGGCGGCAAAACGTTCACTTAAGCGTTGCTCCAGCGAACTGACATCCGGATCTTTGACCTTTGGAGTAACTTCAGGGGCAGGTTCAAGCAGTCGGCGCACCAGATTTTCAGTATCCCGTACTGTCATCTGCTTTGCAGCAACAATGCGGGCAGCATCGGATTGCGCCAGGCCATCCAGTGCCAATAAAGCACGGGCATGACCCATTTCAATATCACCATGTTCCAGCAATAACTTCACATCGTCATTCAGTTGGTTCAGACGTAATAAATTAGTCACGCTGGCACGGGATTTACCCACGGCATCAGCCACTTGCTGATGCGTCAGTTCAAATTCAGACAATAAACGCTGCAAAGCGATAGCTTCTTCCATCGCATTCAGATCTTCGCGCTGAATGTTTTCAATCAGGGCAATAGCCACAGCAGCTTCGTCTGGTACGTCTTTGATAATACAAGGAATAACATCCAATTGCGCCAACTGGCTGGCACGCCAGCGCCGCTCACCCGCTATGATTTCATAAGACTGTTCGCCCACCTGGCGCACCACAATAGGCTGGATCACCCCTTGAGAACGGATTGAACTGGCTAAATCCTCCAGTGCATCCTGCGACATATCTTTACGCGGCTGGTATTTACCGGGCTTGAGCCATTCAATCGGCAGTTTTTGCAACTCGCTCTGCCGGGCTGAAGAAAAGTTGGCGTCATTCTGTTGATCAGACACAGGTTTAGTAGTGAGTAAAGCGTCTAAGCCCCGGCCTAAGCCACGTTTTTTTACCGACATCTTCAGTTGTATTCCTTGTCAATTAGGCAGGAGTGGTGGTTTTTACAGTTTTTTTATCGGCGCGGCGCAAAATTTCGCCTGCTAATGCCAGATAAGCTTTAGCCCCTGTAGAACCTTTGTCGTAATACATCACGGGTGTACCAAAACTCGGCGCTTCGGCCAGTCGTACATTACGTGGGATCACAGCACGGTAGACTTTATCGCCAAAATGTTGTTTCAGCTGCTCAGACACATCATTGGCCAGACGGTTCCGCGGGTCGTACATAGTCCGCAAAATACCTTCGATTTTAAGGTCCGCATTCACCACAGAGGTCAACTGATTGATGGTGTCCATCAGAGCAGTTAAACCTTCCAGGGCATAGTATTCACATTGCATTGGCACCAGCACAGAATCAGCTGCAGCCATAGCATTGACCGTCAGCATGTTCAGAGCCGGCGGGCAATCTATAAAAATAAAATCGTACTGCTGGCGGGCTTCTTTAAGCGCATTACGTAAACGCAGTTCACGGGCAAACACATTGAGTAACCGAACTTCGGCTGCTGTCACATCAGAATTGGCTGCCACCAGGTGGTAACCACCTGCGGTTTCTTTCACCACTACTTCGGCAAAAGGTTTTTCTTCAACCAGCAGTTCATAAGCACTGGCAGGTACAGCGTATTTGTCGACACCGCTGCCCATAGTGGCGTTACCTTGTGGATCTAAATCAATCAACAGGACCTTACGTTTGGTTGCGGCCATAGAGGCAGCCAGATTGACCGCTGTGGTTGTTTTGCCCACACCACCTTTCTGGTTTGCAATAGCTATGACTTTTCCCACAAGGACCCCAATACGTTTTTGATTAAATTAGACTTTCTCCAACACCACCAGATAACGTTCGGCGTTCAGTGTTGGCACCTGTAACGGATGACTGCCGACAACTTTAACAAAATTCGGCAAAGCTGCAATTTCTTCTTGAACTAAAGCACCTTTCATGGCCAAAAACTGGCCATTGGC
>CAMLSF010000170.1 GCA_946482615.1 uncultured Chromatiaceae bacterium
CGCTGGCATAGGTTTGGCGAATAAATAGCCCTGAATGAGATAACACTGGCGGCTGCTGAAAAAGGCCAGTTGTTGTTCGGTTTCGACCCCTTCAGCGACACAACTCATGCCTAAGCTGCCTGCCATCGATAAAATCGCTTCGATAATGGTTTCATCGTCCGGGTCTATGCCTATGTCTTTAACAAAGCTGCGGTCAATTTTAATGGCGTCTATCGGCAATTCTTTTAAATATTTAAGCGACGAATAACCTGTACCAAAGTCGTCCAGCGCCAGCTGAATACCCAGCTGATTCAGCGCCAGCATAGTGGTAATAGCTTTTTCGTGATCCCGCATCAGGGCGCTTTCTGTCACTTCAAACCTCAGGCAGGAAGGCGGCAACTGGTACTTAGTCAGCAGCTTTTCGGTATGCTCTGCCAACGACAGTTGTTCTAAATGGCTGGTGGATAAATTCACCGATAAATACAAATCTAAACCCGCCTGCCGCCATTGCTGTAAATCCACCAAAGCCCGTTCCAGTAAAGATAAAGTCATAGGAATGATCAGACGCAAATCTTCCGCCATAGGAATAAATTCGGTTGGCGGGATCAGAGAGTTTTTATGACTCCAGCGCATCAGCACTTCTACTCCAATCACCGACTGGCTGCGGCAATCCACTATCGGCTGGTAGTAGTTAATAAACTCGCCGTCTTTAAAGGCTTGGCGCAACTGAGTTTCTTTCGCCAATTGCATATGGGCTTTTTCGTTCATTTCGGCAATAAAAAACTGGAAGTTATTGCGGCCTAAATCTTTGGCATAGTACATGGCCACGTCCGCATGTTTGAGCAGGGCGTTGGCGTCAAGCGCATCGTCCGGGTAAACTGCTATACCAATGCTGGGTGATACGCTGACCGTATGGGTGCCCAACTGCATAGGTTCACCAATAGACTGCAACATTTTGCGCGCCACATGGCTGATATTATCGTCGTTTTTATAGCTCTCCAGCAGCACAACAAATTCATCACCACCCAGCCGCGCTATAGTGTCGGTTTCTCTTAAAGTAGTACGCAAGCGCTTTGCCACTTCCTGCAGCAGTTGGTCGCCGACATCGTGACCCAGCGAATCGTTCACCTGTTTAAATTTATCGAGGTCGATAAAACACAAAGCCAGAGATTTTTTCGCGCGTTTGGCTTGCTCGATGCCATGCTGAATACGGTCCATCAGTAAAGTGCGGTTAGGTAAGCCTGTCAGCGAGTCGTAGCTGGCCAAATAACGTAATTCTTCTTCTGCGACTTTTTGCGCTGTGATGTCAGTAAACACCAGCACAAAAAACTCGACTTTATCTATATCGCCAATAGCGCTGATATTAATAAGGGTAGGGCGCTCTTTGCCATCCGGTGTATGCACCAGTTCTTCACCTTGCCAGTGCTGGTTGACAGTTAAACCACGTAATAACGAGGTGTAAAAACGACGACGTTGCAAACTGATGCCCAAATGATGGGTTTTAGGACTGACCAGATACTGATCAACTGAGCCAAACACATCGGCAAAAGACTGGTTGGCCGCAATTACCCGTTGATTGGCATCTAAAATCACTACCCAATCCCGGGTTTGCTGGAAAGCTTCCCCAAATAACCTGGCTTTTTCCTGATTCGCTCTGGTTTCAGTAATGTTACTAAAGGTGCCTATCACCCGTTCTGGTTGGCCTTCTTCATCCACTTCCGCCACTTTGCCTATATCACGGAACCACAACCACTTGCCATTTTTGTGCTGCATTCTGTAGGTGTGATCAAAGGTTTTATCCGGTGTTTGCATCAGCTTTTGCCAGGCCTGCTGGTAAGCCTCTTTATCTTCCGGATGCACTAATGACAGATGCTGGGTCATAGCCAGCGGGTTCAGAGCTTCCTGATAACCCAGCATGCTGTATATACGGGATGCAAACATAATGTTTTTACGGGCATGCCATTCCCAGGCTCCGCTGTCTATCGAGTCCAATGCTTGTTTTAAGCGTTGTTCACTGGCGGTCACTTTGGTGTGGGCCACTTTCAGCATACGCTGTTGTTTTTGTCGGGTACGCAGGTAAAACAGCAGAATAATCAGGCTGACAGACGCATAAGCCATATAAGCCCAATGACTCAGCCATGGCGCTGGTTGAACCTGTAGTCGTAACGTCGCGACTTCACTTTCAAGGCCTGTCACCGGGGATACAGCCACCACGTTAAACTGGTAATTACCCGGGGTTAGCTGCGGAAACATCACTGAACTGGCACTTTGCTCCGGAAACACCAGACGCTGCGGACCGTCCAGCCAGTAACGGTAACGCATTTTAGCGCTGTCACGGAAGTTCAGGCTGGAATAACTGATGGTTAAACCCTGACTGTCATAAGGTAAGGTAAAAAGCTGGCCTGATAAGTCAGTGAGTGGGCTTTCAATGGGGGATGACAATAAATCCAACTGAGTAATCACAATACGGGGTTTACGTCTGGGTTCAGTCAAAGCCACCGGAGACAACAGGTTCAGGCCTCGTATTGAGCCAAAAGCCATGTCGCCATTACTTAAACTTTCACTGCTTTGAACAATAAATTCGTTACTGGTTAAACCATCTTTTTTACTGAATTGTTCAATATGCAAAGTATCGACATTTAACGAAGATACCCCATGCAGGCTGGAAAACCAGATATGCCCCAGTTGATCACTGTTGATGGCATAAACAACATTGGTATTGAGTTTATTTTTGCTATGAAAATGATGTTTCAGTTGCATAGTACTGGCATCAAAAGCCAGCAAGCCAATATCTGAGGCACTAAACCACAGCGTATTGTTTTTATCCAGCGCCATCTTGTCAGCAAAACGCATACTAAAAGCCGGGTTTACTTCAGCCTGATACAACAGTTTTAACTCTGCTGTTTTTTCATTAAACAACCAGAGTTTTTCATAAGCCGATAACACCAGCCAATCCGGCTGACCAGGCCATTTGCCTAAAATAATCCGCACATCAATGGCAGGTAGTTTTTGATTTAATTCTGTAATTTCTTCAACCTGGCCTGAACTGGGGTGATAACGATAAAAACTCTGGTTGGTCAGCAGATAAAAGGGCTGTTGTTGATTCAGCCAGCTGCCCGGACGTGCATCGTCCAGCACTGATTTCTGACTTGGATCAAGCAGTGCTGGTGCTTGCAGTGCTTTGTTCTGAACAGAGAAATAACTCAAACCACTGGAAGAGAGAAACCATAAATCCCCGTTGTTGTTCATCGAAAGATTCATGATGGTACTGGTATGCCATACAGCTTTTGGATCAGGATTCACCAGATAGTTTTGCACCTGCTGAGTTTTGAGATTTAATAAATTCAGGCCATTACGGGTACCAAGCCAAAGCTCTTCTGCATTTTTTTCCACGATAGAAATGATTTTGTCATTACTTAAGGCTCCGGCACCGGTTTGGCTGAAGTTACGAATGGCTTTGCTACGCGGATGCCAATAATAAGCTCCATCAAAACGACTGCCGAGCCAGTAGCCGCCCTGACCATCCTCTTGCACAGCCACCACATTATCGTCGGATAAATTAAAATTGCTTTCACTGAATTTCAGCAGCAGTTCTGTGCTGTTGGGCTCAGCTGTGTAACGCAATAACCCTCTTTCTGTTCCTATTAACAGATGATCCGGCTGAACCTGAATTTGCCAGACATTAGGGCCAGCAATCAGCTCTTTGCTCGCTGGGGCTTGCCCTGTTTGCAGAAATTGTGTGATTTCTTCCAGTTGCAGTTGATACAAACCTTCAACTGTACCAATCAGAAGCTGGCTTTGGTTTAATTGCAAAGCTTTGACATGGCGCTGATAGGCGGAGCTTTGTCCTTGTGGTAAATGCGGGACCAGACTAAGTTGTTTAGTTGTTTTGTCGTACAGCACTAAACCATGACTTGTGCCCAATAAGATCCAATTTTGAGCATTAAGCACAGTACGAATAAGAGTATCCGGCAAACCTATATCTGCTAATTTCGCGACCAGCCTCAGTTGCTTGCTGTCTGTTTGATAAATGTACAGGTCTGTTCTGCTACTGAGCAACAGATCGTTGTTGTCAGCCTGAGCCAAACTAATAAAGCGGTTTTGTAACGTCATTGCACCAGGCAAAGAGGTGTGAAAAAACAGCTTGGCTTTCACCGGATCAAAGCTATACAAACCAGAACGGGGCGCTAATGCCCACAAGCGCTGTTTTTTATCCAGCAGTAATTGGGTATAGGCCAGACTCTGTAATTGGGGGGAGTCTGCGCCTATTAACAGGTTTTTATAACCATCAAAGCGGTTCAAACCTGCATCTGTCGCTATCCATAAAAAGCCCTGGCGGTCGAGCAATAAATCATTGACCGAGCCCTGCGATAAGTTTTGATCGGGAGTCAGAGGTTGCAATAGCGTTCCCGCCAAAACAGATTGGCAGCAGCAAAGCAGAAACAGGCCGCAAACATAGCGCAGTGTGGCTAAAACAGGCAAAACGATTCCTCAGTAGGTCGGTTTTTATAGTTATACCCAAGTGACCTCAATATGCGAGTTTCAAAGCCGCTGAATTCTGCATCTTGAAGTTCTTTGGGTTTATAGATATCTGCTGTAGAAGGTCTAGAAAATACAGTGAATGGCCTGACAAAGTCCAGCATAGTTCCAAAGAATTTTACAAAAATTATCAGGCTATTAATAAAGAACCCAAAGCGTTTGTAACAGGCTGAAAATAAATACAATAAAGGCAGAGTACAACTGAAATTGCCTGTTGAGTCTGAGCGCATTCAACACATCTCTGACCTGGGGTAAATGATTAGGCCCCAAACGCTGACGCTGGTTTTTTTTCTGCTGGTAGATCACCGGGCCGGCCAGATTAATACGTAAAGCGGAAGCCAAAGCGCCAAGAATAAGCAAGTGAGGCAAGCACAGTTGCAATGGCAAGGCTTGACGCCATTGGCGGAAAGCCCCTGTTATATCAGTCAGAAAAGCCAGCAGCAGGGCTGTGAGCAGGCTGGCAGGAAAGCTGGCCCATTGAGTCAACAACGAGGCTGGGCGACCAAAATACCGAAAGTTGTTTTGTTTATCGTTCCATTGCTGATTACACAAAAGCAGTAAGCGATAAGCGACAGCGGCTAAGCCACCGCCTATTAAAAACCAGAAACTGACACCGACCCATTGTTTGGCTGTGCGAAGCCATACCATCTCAATGTTCGCTTTGCATAAACCTGTGGTGCTCAAACTTTGGGTTTGACGCAATACCAAAGGTTGTAATAAGTCTTTGGCTCTGCTGTTTTGTTGTTGGCTGACAGCCAAAGCTATCTTATGGCTTTGCTGGCGGTAATAGACAAAATCCAGGCAAAAATACAGTAACAAGCCATCCAGCACCAGGGGCCAGTCGGATAACCAGTACAAAGGCGCCAGCAAAGCGAGGGTGGGTAAGATCACCAGAGCTAAAGCTAAGCTACCTGATATCAGTTGTTGGCTGGTGGCTCTGTGTGGATCCGGATGAACTTTGGCGGCGAGCTGTTTGGCAAAAATGCGAAAAAAAGTTAAAGGCTGGTAATCCTGCGGCAATAACACCAGGCTGCCAAGCAACCAAATGCTTAGCAGCACCAGTGGATATACTGAAAGATCGTCCAGCCAATAGGGCATTTAGCTCAGCTGAACCGTTTTCAGGTTTTTCAAAAGTTCCAGCACCATGGCTGAACTGTTTTTTGAGGCGATTTCTAAATAAGCTTCAAAGGACGTTGGCGATTCTTTGCCTGCGATATCGCTTAAGCTGCGGATCACCACAAAAGGCGTGTTTAACTGATGACAAGCCTGAGCTATAGCGGCACCTTCCATTTCTACAGCCAGCATAGTGGGGAAATCGGCACGGGTTTTGGCAATACGTTCAGGCTGACACATAAAGACGTCACCTGTGGTGATTAAGCCTTTTTTGGTTTTGCAAAAACCTAAGGTTGTGATGCTTTTTTCTGCCGCGCTGATTAAAGCAGGATGGGCGGTAAAAGCGGCTGGCATACGTGGCACCTGGCCAATTTCATAACCAAAAGCTGTCACGTCCACATCGTGATGCCGTACTTCGGACGAAATCACCACATCGCCTACATTTAATTCCGGGTCAAAACCACCGGCTGAACCCGTGTTGATCACACAGTCCGGTTTGAACTGACTGATTAATAAGGTAGTCGCGACAGCAGAAGCAACTTTGCCTATACCTGATTGCACTAATACCACGTCGGTATCGGCCAGACGGCCCTGATAAAACTCATAATCGGCCAGTTTGACTGTGGTTATTCCACTTAATTGAGCTTTTAAAATTGCAATTTCCGGCTCCATAGCGCCGATAATACCCACAAGTTGCATCTGCCGATCCTCTGTAAAAGAAAGGGCAGATGATACCATCTGCCCTTTCTTAATTACACCCGAACAATAGAAGGATGGGGATAAATCCAACTTAGCACCGGATTGGAATTCAAGACGGGCGGGGATAAACCACCACCCCTACATCATTAGATTGATTTGTGAATAGCTATGGTTTTGGCCTGCTGATTATTGGTCAGTTTTCCTGCCTGATAATCACGGATCGCCTGTTCAATTTCCGCTGGAGTGTTCATCACAAAAGGACCGTATTGCACCACGGGCTCTTTGATAGGTTTAGCCGCCAGCAGAATAAAACGCGCTTTTTCTTTGGCTGAAACCGTTACGCTATCACCTTCAGTTAATACTGCGCCGTGATGATTCGCCACCCGTAAGCCTTCAACAAATACCTCTCCTTCAAAAGGATACAGATAAGCGTTATGGCCGGCAGTGACCGGCAAGGTCAGACTTTGTCCGGCTTCTAACTGCACATCCAGATACAAAGGTTCAGTCGACAGGCCAAAAATTGGACCCCGTATTGTTTTACCATTGACCTGAGTTTCGCCCGCTATCACTTTGACAAAACTCTGGGCTGTTAACTGTTCTACTGGTATATCTGCGGCCGGAATATCAACATAAGCGGCTTCTTTCATTTTTTCTGCTGCTGGTAAATTAATCCACAGCTGAAAACCACGCATCAGGCCAGATTCCTGTTGCGGCATTTCGGAGTGAATAATGCCACGGCCTGCCGTCATCCACTGCACACCACCACTGGTCAAATGGCCTTTATTGCCCAAATGATCTTCGTGCAACATATGGCCATCCAGCATATAAGTCACAGTTTCAAAACCACGATGCGGGTGGGCAGGGAAACCGGCAATATAGTCGTCGGCTTTGTCGGAGCCAAAAGCGTCCAGCATTAAAAATGGGTCCAGACGCACGCCCTGGCTTTGGCCCAGGCTACGTTTAATTTTTACGCCAGCGCCGTCAGAGGCCAGCATGGCGGGGATCAATTGTTTTAAAGTACGGGCTGTCATCTTTATTTCACCTAATAGGAGTTGCTTGATAATCCTATTAAAACAGCTCTGTTATCGAAGCAATAGCGGATTGTTTTGTATGCATCATTCGAAAAATTTGAATGTTTCCCCGTCGTCCTTGAAGCTGCAGCTTTGTTGGCTGCGCTCTCTCACCCCAGTCGCATAGACAACTATGCTCCTGGGGATTCGATCTCTTGCCGTCGCGCTGCAACATCAATGACTTAGGGG
>CAMLSF010000171.1 GCA_946482615.1 uncultured Chromatiaceae bacterium
AAAAATGAGCTGGAACCAGAGCCTGATGCCAAAGGTGAAAACCCCTGGCAGGACTTATGGTTTTACAGCAATCCGGTGTTTATTCAACTGGTTCAGGACTAAGCTCAATCCGGCTTAGTCTTTAGACTCTGACCAAACCGCAAACTCATTGCCGCTGGGTTCGGTAAAGTGGAAACGGCAGCCGCCAGGGAAGTCAAAAACAGGCTTAATCACAATGCCACCATGCTGCTGTACTTTGGCTAAAGTGGCTTTGATATCAGCACTGTAAAACACCAATAAGGCTCCGCCTGTGGCCGTGGTGGAGCTTAGTTCAGAGCGGAAAAAACCACCGTCTAAACCCTGATTGGAAAAGGCGACATAATCCGGGCCGTAGTCGACAAAACTCCAGTCAAAAGCCGCGCTGAAAAATGCTTTGGTGGCTGTTAAATCTTTGGCAGGAAACTCAACGTAGTTTAATTTTTCATGCTGATTCATTGTGTATTTCCTTTATTTAAAAACCAGAGCCTTACCATTTAAACATCGGCAGAGGCCTGAGCGGATGTCTGACAAAATGCGCTGCAGAAAGCTGCACCAGTCGCCAGTGAAAACCTGCGGTGGGGAAGCTTTGATACAAAGCACGGAGTAGCGTCCTGTCCAGACCAAAACTAAGCAAACCCAAAGAAACATCTGTCCAGTCGGCCTTACGAAAAGCCTCGGCCAGTTTATTGTTGTCACAGGCTGTGACTTTATGGTGTTCGCTGATCAGTAAACTGATATCTGCCGACCAGTCCGACAGCCCTTGTTGCTGCAGATAATGCTGAGCTAAAGCCACGGACGGATCTATATAGTCGAAGTTATGGCAGACCCAAATCGCCAGATCATGAAAAGCACAGGCTATGGCTATTTTTTCCAGTGATTGTGCGGACTGGTCCGAATGCCAAAAGGCCAGATTGAGTACACGGTAACAATGATGACGATAAGCGGTGAAATCCTTGCCTATGTCCTGTTGATAGTTGTGCAGCAGCAGGTCCAGCAAATCATGTTTATTGATAATATTCACTTACTTTTGCTCCTGAGACTCAATTTCTTTTTATGCCCGGCTATCCGCCGTGGGTGGCGTGGACAAGGCAGGTTGTATGCTGTCTTTGGCCATAAAAAACAATACCACCACAAAGCCAAAAGGGACGAGATACATCAGTTGCCACCAGACATTTTGTCCTGCGTCATTCAGTCTGCGTGTGCCTACAGCTAAAAATGGCAACAGAATAAGTACAGTGACAAACAGCCTTAATACCGGGCTGATAATTTCTGCAAGCGCACTAATCAGCAATACAAAAACTAAAAACCACCAGTACTGATACTTGCTGGCTGTACCGGAAAAATCTGCGAACTGTATAAAACACTCTTTGACCACTGTAACAGGATTGGGAGAGCTCACTTGCGAAACTTCGTGTTCCAACAGCAGGCTGTTAGCCTCTACAGCAAACACAGCAGCTAAAGCCCGCACTGATTCAATAGACGCATTGCCTGTATTTTCCAGCCGCTGAATAGTGCGCAGGTTGAGGCTACAGGCTGCTGCCAGTTGCTCCTGTGACCATTGTTTGTCAGTTCTTAGTTTTTTTACCAGTTCTGCATTAATTTTCATGGCTTTGATACCTTGCATTGACCAATAGACGCAAAGATAACTCAAATAACGGCTGCAGGTTACGGCAAAGCTACGACAACTCTACGACAGCAAGCTATTTCACTGTCGTTGGCTGCCAAAAGTTTTTATTACCATATTCCCAGTGCCATGGCAGCCCTGTGGGGCCGAGAATAAAATCGACCAAATAAGGAATAGCAGTTTCGGCGCGTAAGTCATTGCCTAGTATGACGACACAACGCTGACTGGCTTCCAGACACACCAGCATATTGCCTGTGGACTCATTATGGCCGCCTTTAAAAAAGCCTTTGCCCTGAGGGCCTTCAAACACTACAACACCAAGACCCGCATATAAATTGGGCCACTGCTGTTCAGTTGGTGCTTCAGCTTGCAAGGTTGGGAACTGGCTTAAACTGGTGATTTTTAATTGAGGTCTGGTCAACTCCTGCCGGGCTTTTGCTGTTAATAAATCACCTTTTACCAGAGCGGCGGCCAGCTTTGCCATATCGCTGATACTGCTATCCAGTGAACCTGCGGCCCGCACTCTGCTTCTGTCGTCGTGAGGTTCTGTTTTACCTTCGATGGTCCAGCCGTCAGCAATGCGGTTGGTAAAATCGTCCCGCCAGATCATGCTGCTGTTGTGCATACCTAAAGGCTGAAACAGACGTTTTTGCATTTCCTGCCCCACATCCAGGCCCAGGCCTTGCTCCAGTACAAACTGCAATAAAATCAGGCCATCACCTGAGTAGGCATAACGACTGCCGGGCTGGAAATGAAAACGTAATTTACCGTCAGGTTCCAGAAAACCAAAATTGGCAAAACCTGAGGCGTGATTCAGCAGCATACGGGGCGTGATGCTGCGCCAGCGTTCGTCGCCGGCTAAATCGCTCCAGCGTGCATACAGATCTTCGGTTTGGGCGTCCGCATAGTGTGGCAAAGCTTTGGGCAGATATTGGTTGATAGGAGTATCCAGCTGAATAATGCCGTCTTCAGCGAGTTGCAGCACCAGATAAGCAAAAGCGCTTTTGGTCAGTGAAGCTGCATACATAATGCTGTCCGCAGTGAGCGCATCTCCTTTGGCATTTCTGTTGCCGTAGGTTGAAACCTGAGTCACAGCCCCTGCATCAATCACAGCCAGTGCCAAACTCTGAGCTGAAGTTTCTGTCATCATCTGTTTTACCGCAGCGTCAATCTGTTGCTGTGATTTGACAGCTGAAGCTGGTGGTTGAACTGTGGCAGAGCAGCCAAGCAGGCTGGTCAGGGCTAAGACTAAGGCGGTATTTTTCATCGGGCAATTTCCTTTTGCATAGGGGGTCAGCGCTTTTCTTCCATCAGGCCTATTAAATTACCGTCCGGGTCTTTCAGAAAACCTATCCACAGCTGATGGTCCGGCATTTGCGCGGCAAGTTGTGGTGCTCTTTCGCCCGTGGCACCACGCTCTAAAGCTGCTGTATAAAACTGCTCTATGTTTGTGATTTGAAAATAAGGAATAGAGTTTTTACCGACTTCACCTGCGCCTTGTGGCGTGCTTAACATCAGGCGGGTTGCGCCGCATTGCACAAAAGCCAGTTGTTCTGTCGGCGCAAACAGAAACTCTAAACCAAGCACCGCAATGTAAAAAGGCAGGGCCACCTGCACATCTTTGACTGTGATACCCAACTGGCCTAAGCCTGTGATTTTATGCTGCATAACTGAGTCCGCCGTTTTAGTTCTGTTGCTGAATACGCTGGCCAAACAAAATAGCCAGCCAGGCCATCGGCAGATAAGCCACCACCAGATCCAGGGTGATAAACCAGAGTGGTGCCGGGATCATCAGGCTGGCCGCTATACCACCACAAAGAAAAAACACGCCAATCGCGTAAGCAAAACGGTTTTTGTAACTGGCCGCTATCAGGTAAGCGACCCAGGCTCCAACCAAAGTACCCAGAGCATGCGCCAGAAAGGGCATAATAAAATGTTTGGGTTCAAATAAGTCGATGCCCAGACTCAGGCTTTCGGCATTGGTCACATCTACTCCGGCCGGGGGCGGAATAAGAGCAGGGCTGATGCTGACCAGCAGCATATTGACCATAGATCCTGCCACTAGTCCTGACAGCAGGGCTGCCAGATTTCGCAATAATTTCAGCATCATAATGCTCCACAATAACTTGTTCAGCATTTAAGTTAGATGAGTTATTGCGACTGATCAATCAGATGCCACTGCGGCTTAAATTAAAGCCAAAGCTAAGCCAGCAGAAATCAGACCTATAAAACCAATGCAGTGTTTACAGCAGTGGGCCTGCTGAGCATCAACTAACGCGGCTTGTTAGAGTGGATCAGTGCTCATCAGTGAGTTCGTTATCAATCAGCATCAGCAAGTCTGTGACTCCGACATCCAGACCCATTTGAGAAAATAAGGTGGTCAGTTGACCACGGTGATGAGTCTGGTGATTAAACAGATGCTGCATGACCGAAGCTAACTTCTTTTGCATCTGCTCGCCTTTCATGTTTTTGTAGCTCAATAGGTGCTGTAGTTGTGTTTCGTCCAGCTCAGCGACAAAAGCTAAAATCAGGCAATCGATGTGCTGACGGGCCTGATACAGCTGCGTAAAGTCCTGATACAGCAGCTGATCCAAAGCTGTTGGCAGAGGAAACTGCTTTAATGGCAATAAGGATTGGGGCTGAGTTGCCAGTTGGCTGAATCTGTTAAGCCAGATTAAATCTGCCACCAGCAGGTGATTCAGAATACCTGCAACAGAGCCAAAAAACGCGCCTCTGTGTTCCAGCAGTTCATCTGGCCTGAGTGTTGATGCCAGTTGATACAGCTTGTTATTCATCCACTGGTTGTAGCGGGCGAGTAAGCTGAAGTTGTGTTGTAGTGACATAACAGATCCTTTTTACTCAGAGCGAAATCAGCTGTGTTATTCAACATTCAAGGCCTGACCCTGAATGAAAGGCCAGACCCCGATGAAAGGCTCTTACTGAACAACAGCCCCGGCAATAAAACGATCCATTTCTGCTTCCAGAATTTCCAAAGGCAAAGCGCCATTGGCTAATAAAGCATCGTGAAAGGCGCGCAGGTCAAATTTATTTCCCAGCTGTTGTTCGGCTTTGGCCCGTAGCTGGCGGATTTTAATTTCGCCCATTTTGTACGACAGCGCCTGGCCAGGCCATGAAATATACCGGTCGACTTCGGCTCTGACATTGGCTTGCGACAAAGAGGTGTTATTGGACAGGAAATCCAGCGCCTGTTGACGGCTCCAGCCCTTGGAGTGAATGCCTGTGTCGATCACTAAACGGCAAGCGCGCCACATTTCATAACTTAAGCGGCCAAAGTGCTGATAGGCATTTTCATACAGGCCCATTTCTACGCCAAGACGTTCAGCATACAAACCCCAGCCTTCACCATAAGCGCTTAAATACAGGTTACGGCGAAACTGCGGTACATTTTCCAGTTCCTGCGACAAGGCATTTTGTAAATGATGACCAGGTACAGCTTCGTGCAATGTTAAGGCCACCAGCTCATAGATTGGGCGTTGGTCCAAAGCATGGGTATTCAGCCAATAAGCACCACCACGGGTGCCACCTATGGCGGCAGAGTTGTAAGACGCCGTCGTATAATTCGGCGCTATTTCATCTGGCACAGGCACCACACCATAAGGCAGGCGGGGTAATTTGCCAAAAAACTCCGGCAGCCGGTAATCAATACGTTTAGCGATATAAGAAGCTTCTTTTAATAATTCTGTTGGGGTTTTGGCGTAAAACTGCGGGTCTGTGCGCAGGAATTTGGTGAAGTCGCTGAAGCTGCCTTCAAAGCCGGTTTGTTTAATCAGTGCGTCCATTTCGCCGCGGATACGTTTTACTTCGGCAAGGCCAATGTTGTGGATCTCGGCCGGGTCCATGTCCTGGGTCACATAGGTATTGATGGTATGGCGGTAATAAGCTTTGCCCTGGGGCAGTTGTTCAGCCGCCAGACTGTCTGTGGCGGCTTTCATATAGTCGCCTTCCAGAAAATCGGCTAAACGGGCAAAAGCGGGTAAGGCTGTCTGTACAATAGCTTGTTTGGCGGCCTGCTGTAATTGCTGTTGTTCTGCTTGCGAAAATGAGGCCGGGAATTTTTTAAAAGGCTCATACAAACTGCTTTGCGTCGGGTCTTTATAAACCTGAGCCCGCACAGTCGGCGCTATACCCTGCACGACAATTTTTGGTAAAACAAAACCGTCCTGAATACCAGTACGCATATTGGCGATGTTTTCATCAAAGTAGCGGCCAAAGTCATTGATACGGGCAATGTAATCCTGATAATCCGTAACTTTAGGCATAGCCAGGCCACTGCTGGCATCTAAAGCACTACTCCAGAAACTGTAAAAAGTATTGGCCGGAATACGGTCGAGGAACAGCGTATTAGACTGGATGGAATTACGCAGCACCCAGCCCAGCAGTTGGTGGTTGACCCTGTCCGCGTCTGTCAGTGCTTTTATGTCTATCGCCTGCAGGCGCTGCAATAAAGTTTGTTCAGCCTTCAGCCGACGAGCTCTGTCTTTGGCTGTTACACCAGGCAGTCTGTTATTGTAACCAGTTAAACCCATCCGGCCTGCGGTAACAGGGTCTTCCTGCAGGCTGTATTGCCAATGATCATCAATGACTTGTTGCAGTTGCTCTGTCGCTGTAGCGGCTAAAGCGGCAGGTGCCAGCCACAGTAGAATGAGGGTAAAAAAAGACAATAGTTTGCGGGACCTTAACACAGGGTATCTCCAGACAGATGGATCAGCTTATTTTTATAGCTTTACCTTAGCATGAGCCCTTGAGATGGTGGCAATTTCTAACCCGGCATTTAAACGCTACACCGCATTCCTTAGGCATCAGTCCGCAATTAGCTTTTCGCCTTAGGCAAAAAGCAGGACAACAGCACTGTCGCCAGAATAAAAGCGCTGGACCAATACAGGCAGGCTTCCAGGCCCTGAGTCTGATACAAATAACCTGACAACAGCGTGCCAATTAAGCGGCCCATGGCGTTGGCCATATAATAAAAACCTACATCCAGTGAGACGCCGTCGGCTTTGGCGTAGCTTACAATCAAGTAGCTGTGCAAGGATGAATTGACCGCAAAAACAGCACCGAATAGCAGCAACACAGACACTAACAGGGTTTCAGTCGGGAAGGGCAGAGGTAAAAGTTTGGCCAAAAGCGCTGGGATCAGGCAAAGGGCAAAAGCCCAGCCGACTGCAGCCCAACGGCCCGGAACTTTGCCTGACTTCTTACCTGTAATAAATGGTGCAAGACTTTGCACCAGGCCATAACCAATAATCCATAAGGCCAGAAAAGTACCTATAGCTTGTTGGCTCCAGGCCAGTTGCTGCGCTAAAAACAGCGGCAGGGCGATGACGAACCATAGATCCCGTGCGCCAAATAAAAACAAACGGGCCGCAGATAACACATTCACCGGGCCACTTTTCGACACCATGTCTTTAAATTTGGGTTTGTAACTGCTTTTGCCGAGGTCTTTTTTCAGCACCACCAAACTTAATAACCAAACCAAAGCTAAAACACCGGCCATCACCGCCACTGCGCCCTGAAAACCGACTTGTGTCAGTAAAAAACCACCGATAAAAAAGCCAAAACCTTTCAGTGCATTTTTTGAGCCTGTAAGCACCGCAACCCATTGATACAGCTTGCTTTGATTCTCCTCTGGCACCAGTAACTTAATGGAGCTTTTGGCGCTCATTTTATTTAAGTCTTTGGCAATGCCAGACAAGGCCTGAGCCGCCATCACCCAGGGCACTATAAGCCATTCTGCAGGCACCACTAACATCGCAAGCGCTGCTATTTGTAAAAACAGCCCTATATTCATGGTTTTATTCAAACCCATACGGGCGCCCAGCCAGCCGCCAAACAGGTTGGTCAGCAC
>CAMLSF010000172.1 GCA_946482615.1 uncultured Chromatiaceae bacterium
CTGTCGGGTTCTGTCTCATAAGGCAGATCCGGTTTGGGCAACTGAATATCATTGTGTTGCCGCAAAGTTGGAAAATGGGTGCTCAGCAAATTGGACGCAATATAAACAGAAGGGGGTTGTTCCAGCTCCTGCCACTGTAAAATTTGCTGCAACACCTGATCCACCTGGCCCAGCCGGGTTTCATAATTGAGTTTTTTGCAGCTTTCGTCGTAAAAGTAACGTCCTTTCAGCTCTGGATCGCCATAAAAAACCTGTGTGGTTTTACCGTTGTAATGGCTGCAGAGGTAATCCACCACAGCCGCAGAACCTTGTGGTCCCAGCTGCACTAAAGGCCAGTGACTGACCAGCCCCTTGAGGATCACAGGTTCAGCGCCAGTCAAAACTTCAGCAGGGATCCTGCCGCTCTGGCATTGAATTTCTTTGGTGGTACTGCTGATCTTTAGCATAGCCGTTATTGTCACTCCGGGCTCTTCTGGCGCAAGCTGGTGTTTTTTCGCTCAATCAAATGACGGATATTACTCATTGAAAACACCATGGCGTAAATCAGCGGCAAAAAGCCGGATTGTTGTAACTTCACCAAGGCTTCTGCAGGCAAGGTCGCCAGTCGTTGCTCATTGATACAATAGTTACCTGTTAAGCGGATTTTTTCACTGTTGCAGAGCGTAAATTCAATAGTGACAGGCTCCACCAGTTCCAGTTGCTCCAGCGCTTTATAAAATACAGGCGCTAAGTTTGTACCCTGATGAATAGTATCCAGCCGTGCAGAGATATGTTCCAGATAAGGACTGTTGCCACCCTGAGACAAAAACAATTGCTGACCTTGTTCTGTACTGACTTTGGGGTGGTCCAGATCAATATGGATAACAGCGTCCGGCTTTTCGTCCTGCATGGCCATAGAGCGCTGAAAGCCGATCAGGAAAGGGCCTTTTTCAATGCTGGCCGGAATATAACGGGCATCCCAACCTGTGGCATGCTGGTTCGTCAGATATAAATTTTCAGCTGCGGCAAAACCTAACAAAGCTATGGCCTGATACGAAGCTTGCGGATCGTCTTTGCGCAGCAGGATAGGATATTCTTTTTGCAGTTCAGTAAATTCAGTGGGAAACACCAGAGCGCTATGCAGATTGTCGCCAAACTCCGGCCCAAAGTAGTGAATAACGCGGGTATTCTGGTGGTCAATATTATTCAGTAACACATGCCTGGTCATATGATTGTCCCTGTGACTTCTTAGGTAGCATGTACAGCAGAACAGGGAAAAGCCGCAGAAGCAACTTTTCCCTGTGTATATCTTTGTCCTATAGACAGGCAGGGATAACCCCTGCCCTGCATTACACAGTTTAGAACTGGTAACGCATACCTACCTGATAACGGGCATCCAGGTCTGTCAGATACCACAGCATGGATTCGTTACGGGCATGAGACCTGCTGTCTTCACCTGTGATGTTCAGGGCTTCGATAAATACCGTCAGTTGATCGTTTACATCGTAGCTGAGGTTGGTATCCAGTTGCCAGTAGGCTTCTTCAAAGCGTGGGTTGTTTGACCCACCTTTGTTGACTTCAGCCAGATACTTGTCACGCCAGTTCCAGGCTACCCGCGCTGTCCAGCCGTCTTTATCGTAAATACCGATCAGGTTGGCAGTGTCACTTAAGCCCAGTAACGCAAACTGCGACTCGCCAGGGTTGGCATTGACATCAAAACCAATGTCGCCCCTTACTATGGTGTAGTTGGCCTGTACACCAAATCCTGTTTCACCAAAGAAATGCTGAATAGCAAGTTCGGCACCGTGGATTTTGGCGGCTCTGTTGTTATCTGGTGTGCTGGTACGGAATACCATTTCCGGATCATCAGGATTCGCCACTAAGTCAAACCCCGGGTTACTCGCCAGGAAGTCAATTTGCTCCGGAGTACCGGTAAACTGAGGATTAGGGCCAAATTCAGCGATCATATCCGGATGGTTACGATACTCAGTAAATACCATCATTGCATACAGATAGGTATCATCCAGCGGGAAACCTGCATCCTGTACAGCTTGTGCAGCCGCTATGGCACGAGGACCCCCTGTGACGTCAAGAATACCCAATAATGGCTGATCGACCTGACGGCTACCGATAAAGTTCACTACGTCTTTCTGGAACAAACCAGCTGACATATAACTGCCATTATCGTAGTACCACTCTAATGACAAATCGTAGTTAGAGGATTCCAGTGGCAACAAGGCCGGGTTCGATGCGTTAGCTGTAGGCTGAGCGCCTAACA
Source organism: uncultured Chromatiaceae bacterium (assembly GCA_946482615.1). The sequence continues at coordinate 2,258 of CAMLSF010000172.1, forward strand.
GCGTAGAACCACCACCACCACCAAAGTTGGAGGCAGATACACCTAAGCTACCTAAACCAGCGCGGGCAATAGTTTTGCTAAAAGAGAAACGGCTGATTAAGTCGTCACTCAGATGCAAGGTAAAGTCTAAGCTTGGCAACAGGTAGTCGTACTTGTTTTCTGCGCTAAAAGGTTGTGCCGGCACACTATTGTCCACGTAAGCAACGATGTCGTTGTTATCTTCCCAGCGGAAATAGGTTCTGCTGACCAGTGAGCTGGATTCAGATTCAGTTTCTTCGTAACGTAAGCCAGTTAATACATCAAATGGCATTTTGCCGATTTCACCACCCAGGGAAACCTGGAAGTAAGCGGCCATAGTGTCTTCTTTGACAATATTGTCTGTAGACAAGGAAGCTTCAGAAGATGTTGGAATGCCTGGATACAGATCTAAAGCTGCGGTATATAAAGCGCGTGGATCAGCAATAAAGCCATAACCACCAGGCAAGGCGGTAAAGTCATCAAATTCGCCAGGTAAATCAAATGGCTGGATCAGATCACCAAACTCACCCGGATTGCCTACGTTCCAGTTACCTAAGGCAATGTTATTGCCTGCAGTTTGAATAGTACGGGATTCCATATTGCGGATTTCAACACCAAAGTCGAAACGGCCATTGTCCACCACATAAATGGCATCCAGCTTAAATTGCTGAATATCACTTTCCTGGCCTGCATTACGGATACGGGCAATAGATGAACCTACGTCACCAGCATCCACCATGCCGTTAGCATTGGCGCCTTTGCCTGGAGCCGCATCGTTATAGACGTTCAGATAGGTGGGTAAATCTGCACCCCAGAACCATTCACGGGATTCCACTATAGGAGCACCTAAACCTACAGCTAATTCACCTGAATTGCGTGGGCCTGTACCGCGGCTGTGCATTTTTGAATCGTGAGCGTCAAAGACAAAAGTCAGATCGTCGCTGTAGTCGTACTCTAAGTTCAGGCCTACAGATTTCAACGTATTGGTTTGTTCACGCCATTGTTGCTCATAGCCTTCGTCTACAGTGCTTGCATACTCTTCTTTAATGTAAGTCGGAGTTTTAACAATGTTGTTATCAAATTCAATTTCTTTGGTGTTGCTACCAGTCTGCATCCAGTTGGTAATTTCACCTCTGTGTTCCACTATATTGTTTTCCGCATAGGTATAATCACCAGTCGCGGTAAATTTGTCTGTCGGCTTAAATTGCAAGGTCAGTTGCGCATTGTCACGTTCACGCTCTGAGTTTGAAAAAGCATAACGGATATCGTTAGGGCGGGCGTAGAGCTGGCCTTGTTCCGGAGCATTGGTAACTACAGTGTCTGCGTTGTTCCATAACCTGTCCGCGTCGGCCAGATCATCCCAGTATGCCACCTGCCAGTCGTTGACTGTAGCGCCTGTATAACCAGAGTCACGGCGTTGGTGGCTGGCAGAGACGCTGACACCAAATTTACCATCGTCATTGGCGTGGCTGAAAATACCTGAGATTTCAGGCGTAACATCGTCGCCTGTTCTGTTGGTGGTGTCGTGTGCAGCTTTCACACCTATGCTGGCCACATCCTGAGAGTTTTCCAGTGGGCGTGCTGTTTTGATGTTTAAAGTGGCACCTATACCACCAGTGGCGACATTGGCTTTACTGGTTTTATAGACTTCAACGCCGCTGATACTTTCTGAAGCCAGATTAGCGAAGTCAAAAGCACGGGCACTACCGCCACGGCTTGAACCATCCGCACCTGAACCTGCAGCATAAGTATTGGCTGCTGGCATAGTACGGCCATTCAGTGTGACCATGTTATTGTCACCACCAAAACCCCGTACTGTCACTTCTGAACCTTCACCATTGGTGCGGCTGATGGATACACCTGAGATACGTTGCAGAGATTCTGCCAGGTTGGTATCCGGGAACTTACCTATATCTTCAGCAGAGATGGCGTCCACCACCCCCATAGAATTACGTTTAATTTCTGCAGCTTGTTGCAGACTTGAACGCACACCCCGTACAGCTATCACTTCAATAGGTGCGGTTTCTGATGCTTTGGTTTCCTGTGTTTGCTGTGTTTCCTGCGCATAAAGTGGCAGCACTGCTGTGCCACTCAGTAGCAGGGTGACAGCCCTTGCCACTGCGGTTCTGGTAAATATCTTATTATTCTTCATTCTATCCATACCCTCTTGATTTGTATTAGTCACCTGAATCAAACAGCTAACCAGCGATCTGTGATGCAGTCCGCTGAATGCCGTTATGCTGTTTGTTTTTTTAAGGTGCTGAACTTACCGGCTTCCTCCACTTCCACGCCGAATTGCCAACTCCCCAAGCTGAATTGTAGTGACAGCGCAGAAAATTTAACGTTGCCAAAATGCGTTAGCCTTTTGCTTTTTTTTATATTTTGGCTGGCGAAGAACTGAGCAAAGCTTTTGCCTGCGAAAAGCCTGATCTAATTTAGGGAATCACAACAGCTTAGACTATGTGATGACAACAAAAAGGTAAAACAGCTGAAGGTATAGAGTTACAGAAAGCAAAGTACAACAGAGGGATTTTTAAAAGCAGACAGCAAAGGCCTGCTGCCGGAGCAGGCCTTTGCAGTATTAAATCAACTGAATAGTCACGGCTATATTGCCGCGGGTGGCTTTAGAGTAAGGACAGATTTGATGGGCTTTTTCTGTCAGCTGTTTTGCAAGTTGTGGCTCCAGACCCGGCAAACTGACATTCAGGCGTGCCTGCAAAAAGTAGGCATTGTCCGTCAGACCCAGATCAATTTCGGCATCTACAGCTGTCTCTTTAGGCAATGTCAGGTTAAGTTCTGCTGCAGCTTTGCCCATAGCGCCAATAAAACAGGCGGACCAACCGGCACCCAGCAATTGCTCTGGGTTAGTGCCTGGCCCTGATGACCCCGGGGCTGACAACTTAATATCTAACCGGCCATCCGAGCTCTGAGATTCGCCATTACGACCGCCTGTGGTGTGGGTTTTACCTGTGTAAACAACTTTATCTATAGTAGTGATCATCATTTTTTCCTCTGCAGTGGTTTATAAAGTGCCATCAAAGGCACTGTCGGGTTGTGAAGGCCCGATACCAGTCAGTTTTTCACTTAAATGTGCCCCGGATATGTCCTGATCAGGCGCTGGTGTAAGGTTTTGTAGCAGCCAGCCCAACAGATACAGAGTGATACAAATTCAGTGCTTCCCCGATATGTTGTGGATACAAGGCTGCGGCTAAATAGCCGCAGCCGGATAAGCCGCTTTTATCCGGTGATACGCCTTTATGGCATCTGCACGCGGCTATACCGCGTTAGCTATCTGGAGAAACAACATGTCTCGTAATCAAACTAAAAAAACAACGGGTTTAGGATTTATGGCTGTCGCCTTAGCTGGTGGTCTGAATCTGAGCCCGGCTGCTTTTGCAATGGACTCTTTACCCCAGGGGTATCAACTGGCGACTCTGGTGAAAGTGGGGGAAGGTAAATGTGGCGAAGGCAAATGTGGTGCAGCAGAAAGCAACACTAAAGTAGCAGCGACTGAAGGCAAGTGTGGTGAAGGTAAATGTGGTGATGCCTCTTTTGCCTCTACGGATACAGACGATGACCATCTGGTTTCGCGCAAAGAGTTTCTGGCTGTGGCGCCAACCCGGGCTGAAGTCTTTAACGAAATTGACACAGACCGCGATGGTTTTCTGTCTGAGGCTGAGACCTATAAATACATGAAAAATGTGTATGAATCCAATGGCAAAGACCTGCCACAAGAGCTGTTTACCCGTCTGAGTCAGGCGAAGTAATACAGTTGGTGTTCTAACTAAGCTAACCCCCGTCATGCTTTTGCTGCCGGGGGCTTATTTATTTCAGGAGAGAGCTGATGAGCACACAAACTACTTTGCAGGGTGCAGGTCTGGGTTTACGCCGTGGCTTGTTGCCTGAATTACTGAGCATGGAGAACCAGGCGGTTGATTTTCTTGAATGTGCGCCAGAAAACTGGATAGATGTTGGTGGCGCTTACGGTCAGCAACTGATGAGTCTTGCGGAGCGTTTTCCACTGAGCTGTCATGGCTTGTCCTTGTCTTTAGGAGGGCCTGCGCCACTGGATATGCAGTTACTGCAGCGTACCCGTACTTTTCTTGACCACTATCAGGTGTCTCTGTTCAGCGAACATTTGAGTTATTGCTCCGATGAAGGTCACTTATACGATCTATTGCCTTTGCCCTTTACGGATGAGGCTGTGCTGCATGTGGCGGCGCGTATCCGCCGGGTGCAGCAGGTGCTGGGGCGGCGTATTGCAGTCGAAAACATCTCCTATTACGCCGCACCTTTTCAGGCCCTGGCTGAAATTGAGTTTTTAAACGCAGTACTCAGCGAAGCCGATTGTGATTTGCTGCTTGATATCAATAATTTATATGTGAACTCCATCAACCATAACTATGACGCTAAGGCTTATCTGGCAGCACTCCCGGCTGAGCGGGTGGTTTATATGCATGTGGCGGGTCACTATGACGAAGCAGTGGATTTGAAGATAGACACTCATGGTGCGCCGGTAAAAGCTGATGTCTGGAGTTTATTGCGTCTGGCTTATCAGCGCTTTGGCCCTGTCCCCACCTTATTGGAACGGGATTTTAACTTTCCGCCTTTGTCGGAGTTAGTGGCTGAAGTATCGCAGATACGCCGGTTGCAGCAGCAAGGAGTCCGCCATGGATAAGACCTTAGAGCAGCAATTACTCTGTCTGGCACATTATGTGCGCGACCCTGTCGGCTCAGCGCCTCCACCAGGCATAGAGTCAAGGCGCCTGACTATTTATCGGCGTTTGTTTTATGGCAATGTTGAATCTATGCTGGCTTCCGGTTTTCCGGTGCTCTGTGCCAGCTTGGGTGCTTCGGACTGGCATCGGCTTGTGGATGATTTTTATGCCCATTACCGCTGTCAAACACCTTTATTCACAGAGCTTGCTACTGAATTTGTGCTCTATCTGGAGCAAGGTGCTGGTGAACGTCTGAAATTACCACTCTGGCTGGCTGAGCTTGCACATTACGAGCGGGTGGAAAGCCTGTTGTTGCTCAGCCCTGCCCAAAGTGTAACCTTTGACCCTGCAACCGAACCACTTGATAGCGTTGTTGTACTCTCTGAATTAGCATGGCCATTAGCTTACCAGTGGCCAGTGTGTGACATTGGCCCAGGCCATTTGCCGAAGCAGGTTTTACCGGAGCCAACCTTAC
>CAMLSF010000173.1 GCA_946482615.1 uncultured Chromatiaceae bacterium
AATTGTGACACAATTAAAAAAGCCCGCAAATGGCTTGAACAGCAGCAACTGCCTCACCAGTATATTGATTACCGTCAGGATGGCATAAGTAGCGAGCTGTTAGCCGACTTTATGCAGCAGCTCAGTTGGCAAGAGTTGCTCAACACCAAAGGCACCACCTACAGAGCCTTGCCTGATGCCGACAAACAGGATCTGACCGCAGAAAAAGCTGTGCAGCTGATGCTGGCTCAACCTGCAATAATCAAAAGACCTGTGCTGGAGCACAATGGTAAATACCATCTTGGTTTTTCAGAACCACAGTATCAGACTTTATTTGGGATATCCGCATGAGCACTGCTGTACTTGACCTGACCAAAGACTTAATCCGCCGCCAGTCTGTCACCCCGGAAGATGCTGGCTGCCAGCAACTAATGGCACAACGTCTGGAAGCTTTGGGTTTTACCATTGAATCGATGTTTTTTGAAGACACGCTCAATTTATGGGCGCGTAAAGGCCAGGGCAAACCTTTGTTTTGTTTTGCCGGTCACACCGATGTCGTGCCCACAGGCCCTTTAGAGCAATGGACCAGCCCGCCATTTGAGCCGGAGATCCGTGATGGTATGCTTTATGGCCGCGGCACTGCCGATATGAAAGGCAGCCTGGCTGCTATGGTGGTTGCCACTGAGCGTTTTCTCGCAACAAAGCCGGAACTTACCGGTGATATCGCTTTTTTAATTACCAGTGATGAAGAAGGTCCTTTTATCAACGGCACCAAACGTGTCATCGAAGTGCTGGAAAGCCGTCAGGAAAAAATCAAGTGGTGTTTAGTCGGTGAACCCTCCAGCACCAGCCAACTGGGCGATGTGATTAAAAATGGCCGCCGTGGTTCATTAACGGGTTATCTGACGGTCAAAGGCATTCAGGGCCATGTGGCCTATCCACATCTGGTGGACAACCCTATTCATAAAGCCGCACCTGCGCTGGCTGAATTAGCCCAAACCGTCTGGGATCAGGGCAATGCCTATTTCCCGGCCACCAGCTTTCAGATCTCCAACATTCATGCCGGTACCGGCGCTACCAATGTGGTACCGGGCGATGTACAGCTGACTTTTAACTTCCGTTACAGCACTGAAGTGACCGCAGAGCAGTTGCAGCAAAGAGTGCTGGCGATCTTAGACCAACACGGCCTGAACTACAGCATCGACTGGATCCTCAATGGTCTGCCCTTCCTGACCGACAGTGGCGAACTGGTGGCTGCAGCAGTAAAAGCTGTACAAGAGGTCAAAGGTTATGCGCCTTCACTGGAAACCACAGGCGGCACCTCTGATGGCCGTTTTATTGCGCCTACAGGCGCTCAGGTGCTGGAGTTAGGGCCTTGCAACGGCACCATTCATAAAATCAATGAATGTGTGGCCGTGGCCGATTTAGAGCCCTTAGCCGATATGTATCAACATATATTGCAGCAGCTGGTTGCCAAATGAGTATCGCCCGGCTTCTGACAGGTTTTGATGACACTGCTCTGGTAGAACTGGAGCAGCGGCATCGTGTATTACCGGACGTCAAAGCCGCTTATCTGCAGATGCAACAGGCTGCGGCAGCCGATGGTATCGGCTTAGCGCTGGTGTCGTCGTACCGCTCTTTTGCTCAGCAGGCGCGGATTTGGACCGCCAAATACACAGGTCAGCGCCCTGTCTATAACAAGGCACAACAGCAAGTGGATATCCATGCTTTAGAGGGCTTTGCCAAAATTGAAGCCATTTTGTTGTATTCGGCTTTACCAGGCGCCAGCCGTCATCATTGGGGCACGGATCTGGATGTTTTTGATAAAGCCGCAGTGGCTGCGGATTATCAGGTGCAGTTACTGGACGCCGAGTATCAGAGCGGCGGGCCATTTTATGCGCTGGATCAGTGGTTAAGCCAACATGCGGCAGCTTTTGGTTTTTTCCGGCCTTATCAACGCGATCAGGGCGGAGTCGCCAAAGAAGCCTGGCATTTAAGTTACCGTCCTGTGGCGGAAGGCTATTTAAACGCCTTTAACGAGGCTATGCTATCTGATGCGATAGCCCAGAGTGAACTGCCGGACAAAACTCTGCTACTTGAGCATATTCCGCTGATTTTTAAGCGTTATGTTAGCAATATCTGTAAGGACTAACCATGACTGTAACCTTCTGGTGGATTTTAGTTGTAGCGCTTGGAATTATTATTGGTAATTTGTGGCTCATTCGCCGCAGCAAAGGGCTGGACGCCAAAGCCAAAACAGAAGTGAGTCAGAAAAAAAGCACTGAAGGTGGAGTCACAGGTACAGTGGTCGCTAGTACTGGCACAGACGCCAGCCGGATAAAACAAGTGGATACCGACCACCACAGCCCATCAGATGGCGGATCTGACGGCGGCAGTGGCGGTGACTAAGGCTTAGCTTTTGTTATCAAAGCTGGAAAAACCTTTTAAGAAACGTTGCAGCTGGTCTTTTAAGTTCGGTGGCACGCCCTGAATAATCAGCAAGTCTTTGTCCATATCGTAGCGGACACGTTCGCCTAAATGTTTTTGTTCAAAGCTGATACTGACCCCACCGCCAGCCCCTGAAAACTTCACCAGAGTTTTTAACTCTTTGACGTCCACAGGGAACTGCTCAGGCACTTCGATATTTTGCTCGGCACAGTAATCAGTAAAAGCCCGGGCGTCGCTGCTGTCGATAGTGGCCGACAACTCCTGCAAATGCACATCCAGACCTTGTTTACTTTGCTCTTCGCAGTACTCATAGACTTGCTTACGCACAGCCGATTTTTCGCTGGCATCGTAATCCGAGGCCGACAAATACTCTTCAACAGAAGCCAGCACCACTTTGCTTTGCTCTTTCGCCACTATGCCTTCGGCACAGCCTAAAAAGTCGAGGAAAAAGTCGGCGACTTTACGCCCTGCCCGGCCGCGAATAAAAGAGATGTATTTGTTTTGCTCCGGGCTGGTTTGGTATTCAGTTAAATCAATACGGGCCGCCAGTTGCATCCGGGCTATATCCAGATGCTGATCGGTGGAGAGTAATAAATCAGGCGTCACACTAAAGTGATCTTTGCTGCCGAGTAAAGTCACCAGCACATACTCAGTAGCCAGATAACGGTAATGACAGAGCATAAAATAACCGCTTTCCTGAATTTGATGCTGCACCAGTTGCACCACCAGCTGACTGGTGGCTTGTTCAGCCAGTTGCAAAAAGCTGCGCTCCTGCGCTTGCCACTGGGCTAAAGGCAGCGCCATTCTGTCCTGTAAATCGTCTGAAAAGGTGGCATAACCTTTGGCTGGTTTGCCGTTGTACGCCAGATGCAATTGCTCAATTAAATGCGCTACAGATTGGGAGACCGGCACCAACTCCTGACGAAATTGCGCCTGCAACTGCTCACTTTCAGTACTTTCGATAAAATTAATTGCCAGATGCAACACATCAACGGACATATATTTTCCTGTTCTCAGCTAATTCTGCTAGTATTCCCCGCTGTTCCATTTTATTTCGAGCAGAGACCTTCATGCCTATTGTATCAAAGTATTCGACCGACCAAATTGAAAAGATCGTTAACACTCTGCTGGAGCATTTACGCGCCGAAGAAGCGACCACAGAACTAAGCCTGATGTGTTTAGGCAATACCATCAGTCATATCATTAATACCAGCGTGCCAGCAGCGCAACGTCTGGATGTTGCCACTCAGTTTGGTCAGGCGCTCAAAGACGCCGTTAACAGCAAGAAACAATAACTCTATGGTGCTGGAACAAAACCTGTCATTGGTCAATAAAGTAAACCGCCTGCTGAACTGGGGCCACTGGTTTACTTTTTTTAATATACTGCTGGCACTGCTGATCACCGCAGCATACTGGTGGGCTGAACCTTTGCCACAAAGTATCACAGGCTGGTTTTATCTGGTGACCACCTGGCTGGGCCATACCGCCTTTTTATGTTTCTTGTTTTTTATTCTGACCATTTTCCCTGTCACTCTGATTTTTCCCTACCAGCGCCATGTGCGCGGTATAGCCGCAGTGTTGGCCACAGTTGGCCTGGTGGCGCTGATCTTTGATGCTTATGTCTATCAGACACTTGGCTATCATGTCGGTAGTGCCTCCAGCGAACAAACCATAGATTTATTGCGCCAGCAGGTTGTGACCAACCTGCGTAACTTTATTCTGATCACTTCTGTTGTTTCGGCTTTGTTGCTGGCGATAGAGCTGACACTTAGCAATTTCTGCTGGAAAAAAGTGCCACGACTGCAAGCTTCGGGCGTAGGCCAACCTGCGCTTTATCTGTTTTTAGGTTGTTTTGTCAGTAGCCACAGCCTGCATATCTGGGCTGATGCACAGCTGAAGCTGGATGTATTAAAACAGGACAATGTACTGCCTTTTACTTATCCGGCCACCGCCAATACTTTTTTAGCCAAATACAATGTGCTGGATTTATCCCGGTTACAAGAAAGTAAAGCTGAACAGTTGCAACGCCCCACCAACTGGCGTGAGCCTGAAGCTTTGCAATGTGTCAGCCAGCCATCAGAGCCTGTCACTGTATTGATCCTGCCGGCCTTGTCTGCCGATGATGTGGCGCTTTTGGAGCAGAACAAATTCAAAGCCCATCAGCAACACTTTGCGCCAGTTGATCCTCAAAGCGCTTTGCTGAACTTAGTGTATGGCAGCATGCAGTTGAACAAAGACATGGTCAACGCTTTGCAACAAGCTCCCGCCTGGATGGCACAGCTCCCGGCAGGCCGCTTAAGTATCAGTGCCAGTGACACCGAATTTCAAAAGCTGCTGCCCTGGTTATCCTTAACGGAAAATACAGCTGCGCCTGTGAAAGTGAAATTCAGCCGTGATTTAGCTTCAGAGCTAGCTCAGCTTAACTCTGAGCAGAATACAGTAGTATTGACACAACAAGCAGCCGAATCTCAGTTTGATCTGGCGCCTGCTCAGCTCTACAGCAGTTGGCCTGCATTAAATCGAGCTTTATCCACTACAGTGACCCAGCATCTTGATCTGATCCCTACTCTGCTGGCGCAGCTTGGCTGTCACAGCAACTGGCCGGGCGACAACTGGTTTACACCTTCTGCTTATCCAAAGCTGAATTTATTGCCGCATCAGATGGTCAGCTTTAAAAAAGACAAAATGATTTTGGTGCGTGACGATGGCAGCTATGGGGTCTGGTCGGCTGGTACCTTAGTACCACTGAATGAAAAGCTGGACATTCCACAGCTGACGGATGCACTAAAACGGGTGCAACAGCAGTAGCAACCCAACAAATGAAAAAACCACCGCAAGGTGGTTTTTTCATTACTATTGCACACTTTTAGGTGCTTTGAGGATCCGGTTGCGTTTGCCTTGCAGTTCCAGCTCAGCCAGATGAAACAAGTTAGTAAAGACCAGAGGCGGAGCTTCACGCGCAAAGGTTTCGACAAAGGCGACGGCAGCCTCTGCAAGCAGTTGATTCACCTTTTGATCATACAAAGAATACCCGTCGTAACTATACGGCTCTTCCAGTTGCGCCAACTGGTGCTGCTTTTGCTTACGCATAAACCAGTTGATCAAAAACTCATACTCTTTGACATCCAAAAGTTCACGACAATCTAACCCCATCGGCTTTACTCCTGTGATGGTGCCAACTTAGCCAATTGAAACAGCATACGATAATTTTCAGCGTCAGGATCGGTTCAGCATAAAAAACGATAAAGGCTAGTGGATTAATTCATTTTCGATGAATAACACAGCAGGCTAAGCTCAAGATCAATCTGAATTGAAGGAGCCATCTGATGCTAAAAACTATGACCTTTGCCATATTGCATTTTACCGTTGCTTTTAGCGTAACCTACCTGTTAACAGGTGATCTGCTGGTCGGGGGTTTAGTGGCGACCATAGAACCTGCCATCAATACGGTTGCCTATTTTTTTCATGAAAAAGCCTGGAACCGTATAGCACTGCGGCAAAAACAGCATCATCAGCTGCAGGCCTGAGCCGTCCAATCTCAGGCGCTCAGACAAGCTGCATTATTCCGGCGAACAGGGTACACTAGCGCCCTTTTGATTTGTTCCGCGGATTTGTTATGGCCTTAAAGGCAACCATTTTTAAAGCTAGCCTTGCTGTGGCCGACATGTCGCGCCATCATTATCAGGATTACAACCTGACCTTAGCCCAGCACCCTTCTGAAACCACAGAACGTATGATGTTAAGACTGCTGGCCTTTGCTTTGTGTGCTCACGAAGATTTAACCTTCGGTAAAGGCATTTCCGATGACGATGAAGCGGCGTTGTATCGTCAAAACCTGACCGGTGATTACCAGCTCTGGATTGAACTGGGTTTACCGGAAGAAAAACGCTTACGCCGAGCCAGTCATAAAACAGAACAGCTGTTATTGCTGGCCTATGGCGGAACTGCAGTGGACAGATGGTACAACGCTGAGCAAAAAGCCTTAACTCAGTTAAAAAACCTGACCATAGTGGCAGTTTCCCCTGCGGATACCGCAGAGCTGGCCAAATTATGCGACCGCACCATGCAGTTACAATGCACTATCAATGAAGGCCAGATCTGGTTTGGTAATGCGGCCCACAGCGTGCAGGTGCAACTACACTTTATTCAACAGTCAACCCCAGCCTTGCTGGCATCGGAGTAATCACATGACCCAACTGGCTTTAGGCAAACTGAACAAACTGGCGGTAAAAAAGCAGGTCGAATTTGGTGTCTACCTCGATGGCTTAAGCTGGGGCGATATTTTATTGCCTAAACGTTATGTGCCAGCCGGTGCCGACATTGGCACAGTGCTGGAGGTGTTTTTATATCTGGATTCCGAAGATCAGCTGATCGCCACCACAGAAAAACCTTATGTGATGGTAGGTCAGGTGGCACAGCTCAAAGCTGTGGCTGTGACCAAGGTGGGTGCCTTTTTAAACTGGGGTCTGAAAAAAGATTTGCTGGTGCCTTTTAGCGAACAGCAAATTCCGATGCAGCAGGATAAATACTATCTGGTGTACTGTTATGTCGATAAAAGTAACCGTATTGTCGCCTCGGCCAAACTGGACAGATACATAGGCAAAGACACCCCGGCTTATCAGGCTGGCGATGAAGTACAGTTTTATGTCGCCTCGCAGACTGACCTGGGCTACAAAGTGGTAGTGGATCACCAACACTGGGGTTTGTTGTATAAAAATCAGGTATTTAAACCACTGCGTATCGGCTACAAAGGCACAGCTTATGTGCAGAAAGTACGGGACGATTTACGCATCGATTTACTGCTGGATAAACCAGGTTATGCAAAAACCCAGGCCTTTACCGATGTGATTTTAGAGCGGTTAAAACACAAAGGTGGCAGCTTGCCTTTGTCGGATAAAAGCAGCCCGGAACAAATTTACGGTGAATTTGGTGTCAGCAAAAAAGTATTTAAAGCCGCCATTGGTGCTTTATACAAAGCAGGCCAGATTGTGATTGAAGCAGAGGCTATCCGCTTA
>CAMLSF010000174.1 GCA_946482615.1 uncultured Chromatiaceae bacterium
AAGATATAAGCATATTCCTTAAAGTTTATGTAATGGGTGTAAATTGTCCATCCACAGCTCAGGTGTCAAATTTGTCATAATTCTGCAATCAAGCAACTCTACTCTGCCAGTGCCTGAAACTTAGTGGAGATAGCTGTTGTATGAATATCGCCAGAAAATTGACCCTGGGAGCTGGTGTACTGACCATAATGGCAGTGATTTTATCTGCCAGCACCAGCGGATTATTAGCCTTAAAAGACAGCTCCGATGCTGTGCACCAAAGTGCAGAACAACAGTTTCAGGCCTTGGCCGCAAGTCGCCATACCATGCTGCAAACTCAACTTGACAGCCAGCAGCAACTGCTTAACGTACTGGCTCATAATCGCCTGACACAAGAGGCGATTTACAGCTTTAAGAACCCTTTTGTGTCTTACCGCTACGAAGTCTCAGCCCCTAACCTGGATAGCCTGAAACAGCAGATGGGCGACTGGTATAAAACCAAATATCAGCCTTATGTCCAGACTCAGGCAAAAGGCTTGTCTGTAAACACCGGCCAATGGCTGGAAAAATCTAAATTCGAAAGCTTATTGCTGCAAAAATTTTATGTCGCCGAGAATCCTCAGCCTGTAGGTAAGCAACAGCTGCTGGAGGATCGAAGTGACGGCTCAGTCTATGGTCAGCAACATAAAAAGTATCACAGCAGCTTCAAAGAAATAGTTGATCGTTATGGCTTTCAGGATTTAATGCTGGTGGATGCCAACAGCCTCGACGTTTTGTATAACGTTAATAAAGGCCCTGTGTTTGCCAGTAATTTACAAAACGGCGCTTTTGCCGGCACTGAACTGGCAAAGTTAGCCAAAAGCTTAAAGCAAAAACCTAAAGCCGGTTTGCAGATCTCAGCCATCAGCGCTTTTGAAGGCTTTTTCCATCAGCAGGTACTGTTTTTTGGTGTGCCCGTCTTTCATCCAAATAGCGCCGATACTCCGGTAGGTTTCTTAATAGCTCAGTATCCTGTCAGTCGTTTTACAGATTTGATGACCGGAAATCAAAAGTGGCAGGACTTAGGTTTAGGTCAGACCGGTGATTTATATCTGGTGGATCAGGATCATCGACTCGTGACTGAATTAAGGCCTTATTTAACAGATAAAGCCAGCTTCATTGCAGAGTATCCCCAGTTTAAAGCCGGACCTTATGGTTTAGGCGGCCATGCAACACTTCAATTACCGCAAATTAAAGAAGCCTTAGCAGGCCAATCCGGTGTGGCGGAAGGCGCGGATTATCGTGGTATAGAGTCACTGATCAGCTGGCGTCCGCTGCAAATTGGCAGTCAGCAATATGCGCTGGTAGTACAACAGGACTTAGCTGAAAGTATGGAAGCTGTCAGCACCATCCGCACTAATCTGATTTTAAGTACTCTTGTTGCGGTACTGATCCTGGGTGTACTGGTCGTACTGCTGGTGTATGTATTGGCTCAGGGGTTTGCCAAACCTATGCTGACTTTGCATCAACGTATTGAGCAGTCGGCACAATTTCATGATTTATCTGCGCGTTTTCATTTGGATACTAAAGATGAACTGTCAGATATAGGCGCTGCACTGAATAAGTTATTTGGATCCTTTGGCGCCCTGGTCGCCAAACTAACCAGCACCTCTGAGCAAAGCGCCTCTGCCGCTACTCAGAACTTGCAAATCAGTCTTGAATGCAAAAGTTCAGCGATGCAACAAGGCGCTGCTATCGGCAATTTGCAGCAACAATCACAACAGCTGGATCTGCAGCTACAGCAATCGGCGGAACAGTTACGCAATAGCGCCAGTCAGGCCAATTATGCCAATCAGCAGGCTGACGCAGGTTTTCAGGCTGTGGATCAGGTGGCCAGCTCAATGCGTCATCTGGCCGATCAGGTGAGCTCTTCCAGCCACAGCATGGCGCAGTTGCGCTCTGCCGCAACTGACATAGTTACAGTGTTGGATACCATTCAGGGGATCTCCGAACAAACCAATCTTTTGGCGCTTAATGCCGCTATTGAAGCAGCACGGGCTGGTGAGCATGGTCGTGGTTTTGCGGTAGTCGCTGATGAAGTACGGCGTTTATCAGGCAGCACCCGCCAGGCTACTATGGAAATTCAGCAGATGCTGAACCGCCTGATGAGCACTGTAGATGAAACAGCACTGGATTTAGCCAAGGAAAGACAAAGCGCTGAACTTTGTGTCACAGGTTCAGAGCAGGCACTGCAAGCTTTAAGTGAAATTAAACAGTTGATTGCAGAGGTAAGCACTGCAACATCTGGTATAGCCTTAGCCAGTGAGCAACAGGTTCAGCAAAACCAGCAAATGCGCGACGAGCTGACAGCGGTACAAGCTTTGGCAACTCATACTGAACAGGCTATGGCTCAACTTAATATCACGGCGAAAGAGCAGGAAAAGCTGGCCACTGAATTACTCAGTAATGCCAAAGCATTCAGAGTCTGATCTGCGGAAATAACAAAGCCCCGTCAGGGGCTTTGCTGTATAAAGCAATGAGCAGTTAATCCTGTAATTCATCTTCGGATTCTTCGTATGGGATCCTTTGTGCCAACACTTTATCAACCCTTTTGCCGTCCATATCAACTATTTCCAGTCGCCAGCCTGCCACTTCAACCACGTCAGCAGTTTGTGGGATTTTTCCCAGTTCATACATCAGGAAACCATTTAAAGTCTGATAGCGTCCTTCTTCTTCATCCTGCAGCTTTCGTATATCCAGTGCATCTTTTAAATCAATGATCGGGATTAAACCGTCCAACAACAAAGAGCCATCCTGACGACGGATCACCATCTGATCATCTTCATCATCCTGGGCAAACTCACCTGTCAGGGCATCCATCATATCCTGCAAAGTCACCATGCCTTTCAGCTCGCCATATTCGTCCACCACAAACACCATTTGCGAGCCGCTGGTTCTGAAATGCTCCAGCAGCTCCATACCGGATAAACTATCAGGCACATAGTTACAGGGTTTGACTAAAGACGCGATATGAATTTCCTTGCCTGAAATCGATTGCGCCAGCAGTTGTTTGGCTGAGACCACCCCTACTATGTCATCAACATTGTTACGACAAACCGGAAAACGTGAATGTGGCGCCTGCATCACCAAACGTAAATTATCTTCCAGCGACTCACTGACATCTAAAAATACAATATCAGAACGCGGTACCATCAAAGATGAAATAGAGCGTTCATCCAGCCGGAATACGTTTTTCACCATGGCATGTTCGTTGTGCTCTATCACACCAGCGGAGGAGCCTTCCTGCAGCATGGCCTGAATATCTTCGTGCGTGACATTGTCTTCCGTCTGATGGTTAAAACCCAATAACCGCATCAGGCTGTGAGTAGAACCCGACAACATCCAGACAAAAGGTTTTGCCACTATTGCCAGTAAAGTCATAGGTTTGGACACCAGACAGGCAATAGTTTCGGCGCTGATCTGGCCAATACGTTTAGGTACCAGCTCCCCTATCACTATAGACACATAAGTAACAATAATAACCACCAGTACTGTCGACACCACACTGCTAATCTCGGTTGAAATGCCAAAACTCTGCATCCAGAGAGATAAAGGTTCGGCCAGGATAGATTCACCAAAAATACCGTTCAGTATACCTATAGAGGTGATGCCGATCTGAACAGTGGATAAAAACTGGGTGGGGTCTTCCGCAAGTTTTAACGCCGCTTTCGCCGTACTGCTGCCACTATGAGCCATAGCCGTTAAGCGGGATTTCCGCGCTGTGACTATGGCGATCTCTGACATTGCAAACAAACCATTGAGTACGATCAAACCTACAAGAATAAATATTTCCATAAATCAGTATTAAACTCCGGTTATTCCATGAGTGGTTCCAGTCGCTCTGTAGTGATTTGCATAGCTGGATCTAAGCCATATCTTAGTGATTTGCCTATGGTAGTAAAGCAACTTTTCAGTTTGTCCTGATCACACCAGAGATAAGGTGCGCTAAAAAGAAAAACGGCCCTGCAGTCAAACCGCAGAGCCGCTGTATTTAACTTAACTGTCTGGTTAGCCTTCAAAAGACCGGCTTTGCAACGCCGCAATACGCTTCTCCAGCGGCGGATGGCTCATAAAAAGCTCTGAGGCTGCTGGTTTAGTGGCTAAACCAAAAGCTGTCATAGAACCTTGTAACTGGCTTTCGTGATTGCCTTTTAAACGTTGTAACGCCGCAACCATACTGGCTGAGCCTACTAAACGGGCTGCACCAGCGTCAGCTTTGTATTCGCGTTGACGGGAGAACCACATCACGATAATGCTCGCCAGCACACCAAAGATCATTTCCAGTACAAAAACTGTGATCATATAGCTCAGACCACCGCCCTGACTTTCTTCTTCATCATTGGAGCGGAAGAAGTTATCGATAATGCCGGCTACAACACGGGCAAAGAAAATCACAAAGGTGTTCACTACACCCTGGATCAGCGTCAGTGTCACCATATCCCCGTTAGCAACGTGGGACACTTCATGGGCTAATACGGCTTCAGCTTCCTGCTGCGTCATCGCATGCAATAAACCTGTGCTGACAGCCACCAGCGCATTATTGCGGCTCATACCCGTGGCAAAGGCATTAATTTCCGGAGAGTCATAAATCGCCACTTCAGGCATACCTATACCGGCCTGCTTTGCCTGCCGCTGCACAGTGCTGACCAGCCAGTGTTCAGTGGCATTGGACGGTTCTGTGATCACCACAGCACCAGTGGAACGTTTGGCCATCCACTTGGACATGGCTAAAGAAATAAAAGAGCCACCAAAACCAAACACAGCAGCAAATATTAATAAGCCACCCATGCTGCGGTTATCTATACCAAAAACTTTAAACACAATACTTAAAACGATACTCAGCACTAACATCACAGCTAAGTTCGTGATTAAAAATAGCACTATACGTTTCATACCAACCTCTGTAATTCAGGAAACCAGGTTTTATACCTAAGTAATTTGGAGTTGCGGCGAGGCGACAAGCCAGTGAGTGCCCGGGAGCATAGTTAACCTATGTGACCGGGCCGGGTGGCGTAGTCAACAAAGCTGCAGCTTCAAGTACGACGGTATAAACGCCTGTTGCTAAAAAAGCCCCTGTTTCATTGCTGCAACAGGGGCAAAGCGCGGATTACTCACACAACAAGTACGTTTTGGTTCTGTCCAACCTGATGGCGGCTTCTGCTCTCACTATCAGATTGTCCAGGGAACAGACTGATAATACGCTTGCCTTAGTTGTAAGGTAAAATCGAATATAACTTCCAGTTTGACAGGATATAACTGATATAAGCTGTGCCTTTAAAAGCTGGCAGAGGCCAGATAACAAAAAGCCTGCCCGGGTTAAGCCGGACAGGCTTTGTGATCCATTCGAATGTTCTGACCAGGATTAACCCAATAAACTTCTGAGCATCCAGGCATTTTTTTCATGCACCTGCATACGCTGAGTGAGTAAATCCAGCGTAGGCTCGTCCGAGGCTTTATCTGCGACAGGCACTATAGAGCGTGCTGTTTTGGCTAAAGCTTCCTGACCTTTGACCAGATCTTTAATCATGTCCTGCGCTGCAGGAATGCCGTCCGCTTCTTTAATACTGGTCAGTTTGGCAAACTCTTTGTATGAGCCCGGTGCAAACTCACCTAAAGCACGAATACGCTCAGCAATTAAATCCACCGCCAGCGCCAGTTCAGTGTACTGAGTTTCAAATAAAACATGCAGTGTCTGGAACATCGGGCCTGTGACGTTCCAGTGATAGTTATGAGTCTTCAGATACAGAGTGTAAGTGTCGGCCAATAAAGTCGCTAAACCATGCACTATGGCTTTACGATCCTCGTCTTCAATTCCAATATTAATCTTCATAAGAAACTCCGTGTTGCGGCAAAGAATTTAAATACCCTATCACAATTCAGACAAGGCGCTCAAATATCCGTAGGTATAAGCTGATATAAATCAATGGGATTGAAGATAAGAGAAAACAAGGGGCGGTTCCGATAGTCTTGGTTTTGTCACATTACGCCAGTTACAATGCCTGCTTTGAATCCTTATTTTTGGTTTGCCGGAGAGTGTTGTGGAAGCTATGCCAGCAGGTGTCAGCGCCTTTTTTATTCAGTTGTTAGTGATCCTTGGGGTAGCACGGATGGTCGGTTGGCTGGCCATTCAGATTGGGCAGCCCAGAGTGGTTGGCGAGATGATCGCCGGTATTTTATTAGGTCCTACCCTGTTTGGCGCTTTTGCGCCTGAATTCCAACAGCAGTTATTCTCCGCTGAATACCGGCCCTTCTTATCTTTTGGCGCCCAGGTCGGTATTGGCCTTTATATGTTTTTAGTGGGTCTTGAGTTTGATACTGGTATGTTTAAAACCCGGGCCCGCAGTGCAGTTGCTATTTCCGCATCAGGCATACTGGTACCTTTTGTGATGGCCTGCTTATTAGCCAGCTGGTTATTGGGTTATGGCAGCCTGTTTGCCGACAATCTGAGCTGGGCTGAAGCAACCTTGTTTCTGGGTGCCTCTATCTCTATTACGGCTTTTCCTATGCTGGCACGGGTGATCCAGGAGCAGGGTTTAGCCAACAGTAAGTTAGGCACCTTAGTTTTGGCTGCAGGTGCCATTGATGACGTGGCCGCCTGGTGTCTGATGGCCTTGTTACTGGCCAGTTTTGGTGGCGACGGCAGCTTATTTTATAAAGCTGTGATAGGTGCTGTTCTCTTTGCTGCTTTAATGCTGACACTGGTGCGTAAACATGCCGCTCAGCTGGAAAGCTGGTATCAGCGCGAACAACGTATCACTCCCCGCCTCTTTCTGGTGATTTTGGTGTTGTGGGTCGTCAGTGTCAGCACCACAGAATGGATAGGTTTGCATGCAGTCTTTGGTGGCTTCTTATTAGGTGTGGCTATGCCCCGGGGTTTGTTGGCCGAGCATCTGATTAAGCGGCTGCAACCTTTGGTACTGATTGGTCTGGTGCCGCTGTTTTTTACTGTGTCTGGTTTAAAAACCGATCTGTCAGTTCTGGCACAAGGCACCTTGTGGCAAATAGCGCTGGCTGTCATAGCGGCCTCTATTTTTGCCAAAGCAGTGGCCTGTTATCTGGCGGCCCGCTTCTGTGGCGAAAACCACCCTATGGCACTGGCTGTAGGTATTCTGATGAATGCCCGTGGCATGATGGAACTGATTTTACTGAATATCGCGCTGCAAAATGGGGTGATTAAAGAAGATTTATTCTCAGTGCTGGTACTGATGACCATAGTGACCACTATGATGGCGACTCCACTTTTTAACTACCTGCAAAGACGCACTTCGTTCCGTAGTCAGTTGGATTAACCCGCTTTTCATTCAGTGACAAAAAAGCCGGCAAACTGAAGTGACCCCATAAAGTTGGACTCATTTTTAAGCGGCTACCAAGGCCTGATTT
>CAMLSF010000175.1 GCA_946482615.1 uncultured Chromatiaceae bacterium
AAAAGTCAGCAAGGTCTGGCAACTCTGTGCTTTATTACCTCATGGCAAAGATCATTATTGGTGGGGAGTGTCCTGGGGTTTAGCGGAGGAAGCCAAACGTCAGGGGGTGCAGTTAGGCATTTATGAAGCCGGAGGTTATGAAAATTTACCCCGTCAACGCCAGCAACTGCTGGATTGTGTCAGTAATAAAGCAGACGCGCTGATTATTGGCGCTATTTCCAGCGAAGGCTTAAACGACTTAATTTTGCAGCTGAAAAATACCGGTATTCCGGTGATCGACCTGATCAACGGCATCAAAAGCCCGGCCATCAGTGCACGTTCTTCAGTATCTTTTGCCGATATGGCGACCAAAAGCCTGCAGTATCTGTTAAAACACAGTTCACAACAAAACGCCAGTGTCGCCTGGTTTCCTGGGCCGGCTCAGGCCGCCTGGGTGCAGGATGCTGAACAGGGGTTAAAACAAGAATTAGAAAAGAGTCAGATGAAGCTTCTGCATGGAGGTTATGGCGCCACCGATAATTTTTCACAAGCGACTTTAGTACGGCAACTCTTTGATCGTGAACACCCCCACTATGTATTGGCCAATGCAGTGGCTGCAGGTGTTGCTCAGAATTTTATCTCGGCTGAAGCTCTGACTGGAATTGAAGTGATGGCCTATTACGCCAATCCGGACGTAGTACGGCTACTGCAAAGTGGTCAGTTATTAGCTGCGGCTACAGATTCACCCGTGATCCAGGCCCGCATCAGTATTGATTTAGCGCTGCGTATTCTGGAACAACAACCTTATGCCCGTCAGGTCAGTCCACAAATACGCATTTTGGATCAGAGCAATATTACTCAGTTGCCTTTGCAGCAGATCATAGCGCCGAAACAGCAATGGATGATCCGTCAGCCATTAGCTGCTAAAACGCTTTGAAGTTCAAAGCCTCAAAGCTTAGGACCAAAACATAAATCACCGGCATCCCCCAGACCAGGCACTATGTAAGCCTGCTCGTTCAGCTGCTGATCCAAAGCCCCTAACCATACATAACTGTTGGCTGGCAAATGCTGGCGCAAAGCGTCCACCCCTTCAGGCGCGGCAATGGCAGCAGCCACATGCACAGAACGGGGTGTCGCCTGACTGGCGATCAGTTGCCAGACTTTCAGTAAAGAGCCGCCTGTCGCCAGCATAGGGTCTATTAAAATCAGAT
This sequence comes from uncultured Chromatiaceae bacterium, assembly GCA_946482615.1. The sequence goes on from CAMLSF010000175.1 coordinate 1,191, forward strand.
CCCGGCCTGTTAAATCCGGCAATGCTGCATAGTTCATCCGGATTTCTAACTGCTCAGCTGTTTCAGCTTCGACTCGGTAAGCACCGATAAAACCACTGTCTGCTTCATCAAAAGCATTAGCAAAACCCTGATAAAACGCCAGACCAGCTCTTAATATGGTCACTAATACCGGAGGCTGTGCCGGCACTGCAATTTCTGTGCTGCCCAGCACAGTCTGTACTGCGACTTTGTGCACAGGCAAAGTTTTGGCCACTTCTGCCGCCAGCAAAAACCCCAACCGCTCTAAGTTAAATTTAAAGCGCAGCCTGTCTTTTTGGATCTGCGGATCACGTAGTTGCAATAAAATCGGGTGCACTAACCCCGGGGTTAAATTCAGTTGAAACAGATTCATCAGGATGCCCGTCCGCTTATGGTTAATCCAAGGTTATAGTTTTTTTCCTGCAGGACGCAACCTGTTCAACCTGTCTGACCTTGAATTTATGATAGCAGGCGCCATAACAGCAACATCAAAGACCAAACGGAGCACTGTCTGTGCCTTTATTGTTTTTAGCTTTGCTGACCTTGCTGGTGTTGGCCACCATATTTCTTCCACCACTCTGGAGGGGATATCGCCGCAAAAAAATTCAGCAGCAGCCTTTTCCTTCAGCATGGCGGCAAATTTTAAAACAGCGTATGCCCTATTTCCGCGCTTTGCCTGCCGATTTGCAGCTGCAACTGAAAAAGCTGATTCAGGTTTTTGTCGCAGAAAAACAATTTGTCGGCTGTGCCGGGTTAACAGTGACAGACGAAATGAAAGTAACCATAGCAGCACAGGCCTGCCTGTTGCTGCTGAATAAACCAGCACACTATTACCCTAAACTGAAGCAAATCCTGATTTATCCGGCCGCTTTTGTAGTGCCGACCCAGCAGTCAGATGGTGCCGGCGTTGTCAGCGAAACGGCGCAGGTACGGCTGGGCGAATCCTGGCAAAGCGGCCAGATTGTGTTGTCCTGGGTCGACACCCTAAAGTCTGCCGCTATTTGTAACGATGGCCATAACCTGGTGATCCATGAATTTGCGCATCAGTTGGATCAACTCAAAGGTCAGGCCACTGGAGCTCCTTTGCTCAATAGTACAGAAGCTTATCAGCAGTGGGCGAAGATGTTATCTCATGAATTTGAACAACTGCAACAGCAACTGGCGCTGGGCTTGCCCACTTTATTTGATCCTTACGCCGCGACCAATCCAGCCGAGTTTTTTGCGGTGATTTCTGAAGTATTTTTTGAACAACCTGATTTATTTGCCGCTCAGCATGGTGCTTTGTATCAGCAGTTACGGTCTTTTTACGCACTGGATCCGTTAAGCTGGGCACAGACCCACCCTGCGTTACTGCATCAATCATAGAAAAAAGTCGACCCGATAACGCCGTTGCGTAATAATAACGGCCATTTTTTAGCAAGCAGCGGATAAACAGACAATGCAAATCACTAAAGATACCGTGGTTCAGTTCCATTACACCTTATCTGACGAGACTGGTGTATTAGAGAACTCCAGAAGTCAGGACCCGGTTTTATACCTGCAAGGTCATGGCAACCTGATCGAAGGTTTAGAAAAATCAATGGAAGGCCATCAGGCCGGCGATAAATTCAGTGTCACTTTAGCACCGGCCGATGCTTATGGTGAGCGCACCGAAGATGCAATTCAAAGCGTTCAGGTCAAACACCTGATGGGTGCAAAAAAATGGAAACCAGGCATGGTGGCTGTGGTCAACACTGAGCAGGGCCAACGTCAGGTGACAGTAGTCAAAGTAGGTATGTTTAAGGCTGAAGTGGATACCAACCACCCATTAGCAGGTAAAACCTTGAGTTTTGACATTGATGTGATTGACGTTCGTGCCGCCTCAGCTGAAGAAATTGAACACGGTCATGCTCATGGCGTCGGTGGTCATCATCACCATTAATCAGTCACTTTGAGAATGAATTCAGTTCAGCTACTTTGGCGCTGAACTGAATTAAACCTTGTCCTGATGCGATGCATTAGTTAAATTAACAATATGTTAAAAAACCAAGGCATGCGCAGATGCGATTTGTTTTGGCTCTGCTGGCCTTGCTGCTCAGCGGCAACAGCATAGCAAATTCAACCAAACCTCTGTTGAGCTGGGCAATCAATACTGCCCCTCCTTTTCATATAGTGGGTGGTACTTTTGACCAGCAAGGTATTTGTGATGCATTGCTAAGAAGTATCAAAAAACAACTGCCAGGCTTAACCCACCAGATACTGGTGATGCCCCAAACCCGTATTCATCAGGCGCTGAATAATAAAGAGCCTTTGTGTTTTCCTTGCATGATCCACAGGACCCAAGCTACCGAGATAGCAGTATTCAGCCTGCCTACCCATGGATACAGACCACAGGGCGTGATCACCCGTAAAGCATTGGCCCATCACTTTTCGCAGCAATTTGGCAGCCCGTTAGTGCTGGCTCATTTGTTAGCGGACAAAACCTTTAAACTGGGACTAGCCGCAGGTCGCAGATACGGCGAACTGGAAGCTGTGCTGGAACCGTACCGTAAAAAGGCCTTAGTCCGCTCCGGTGATGATAGCCCTGTGGCTCTGCTGAACATGATCCAAAGTGGTCGTATTGATTTCACGCTCGATTACGACATTATTCTGACCTACCTGAATAAAACAGCACCAGAACAGGCAAAAGGTTTGGTGCATGTGCCTTTGGCTGAGTTAACAAAACCCATTGCCGGCGCTGTTGGTTGCAGTAACAGCGACTGGGGACGACAACAGGTTGAACTTATCAATACTGTGCTGCCCAAAGTGAAAACCGACCCTGAGTTTAAAAAAAGTCTTAAATTGTGGTTTGATACTCAGGTTTTGTTACCTGGCTCAGAGATCAAACCAGAGCAAAAGCATTAAATGGAAACAAATCAGTATGTTTGATCAACAAAGTTCAACAAAATTCAGCTGCAAATCCTACTTAGACCAGTTAAAATCGCCTTACATGGCAGATGCCTGAACTCATGGATAAGAACTTGTCATCCCCATCAGATTTGAATCAAATGCAATTTGATAACTACCGTGACGAAAGACCGTCAGAACAGCCAGCACCAGTGGTTAAACCTCGCCGCCGCAGTCTGATCCCGTCGCTGTTTCTTCTGTTACTGCTCTCTGGCGCAGCTCTGGTTGCGTATGAACTGCACACAGCTCATTATCAGTCGACAGAAATTAGTCTTTATGCCAAAAAACTGACCTATCAATTGCAATCCGGTGTCACGGATCAGGTGTCTTACCCTATAGCCGGGCCTTTTGATCAAAGGTTGGGCTATTCTAAGTTATCTAAGTTTATTCCACGCCTGACCCAAAACAATTTTGTTGTTGAACAACAAGCTGCGTTTTCACCTGAATTGCTGTTTTATACTCAGTTAGGTTTTTTTCCACCCTACCGCGAAAAAGCCCAGGGCGGATTACTGATTGGTGATTGCCGCAACGAAGAGTTATTTTCGTTTTCTCACCCACAACGTGTCTACAAACATCCGGCTGACGTGCCTGCTGTAGTGCGCAACAGCCTGTTATTTATAGAAAACCGTAAGCTGTTAACATCACCTGCCCGCTCAAACCCGGCCGTCGACTGGCCACGTTTTATGATGGCTGCTGTGTCTCAGGTGACTAAGGTATTAAATCTGGAAGGGCAATCTGCAGGTGGTAGTACCCTGGCCACTCAGATTGAAAAGTACCGCCATTCGCCTCAGGGTTTAACTCAAAGTTTTACCGATAAGTTTTTGCAAATGGTGTCAGGTTCAGTACGGGCTTATCGTTATGGTGCTGATACCTCCCTGACCCGGCATGAAATTATATTGGATTACTTAAATTCAGTACCGCTGTCTTCAGCCCCGGGTTTTGGTGAAGTCCATGGTGTGGGTGATGCATTGTGGGCCTGGTTTGGCACCGACTTTGGCCGCTTTAATCAGGTGTTAAATGCAGAACCTACAGAACAAAATAAAAGCTTAAGAGGCCTGGCCTTACGTCAGGTGCTGGCACTGATGATAGCTCAGCGTCGTCCCTCTTATTATTTATTGCAAGGCCATGATGATTTAGAGGAACTGACCAACAGCCATTTACGGGTGCTGGCCAATGCCAAAGTCATAGACAAAGAGCTGGCAGACTCTGCGATGTCACAGCGTTTATTGTTTAAAGGTGGCAAAGCGCCGGGCATTAAACAAGATGCGCAAACCCTCAAAGGGATCAATGTGGCCCGTGGTCGCTTAGGCACCCTGCTGAATCAACAGCTGTATGACTTAGACCGGCTGGACCTCACGGCCAAAGTATCCTTACATCACGAGCTGCAACAAAAAGTCAGCCATTACCTCAATAGCCTGGCTTCCCCTGTTGTCGCGGAAAAAGTGGGGTTGTTAGGTGAGAAGCTGTTAAGTGCCAGCAATACAGACAAAGTTACCTACAGTTTTACCTTGTTTGAAAAAACACCGAATGGGAACAGAGTCCGGGTACAAACCGACAATACAGACCAGCCTTTTGACTTAAACGAAGGCAGCAAACTGGAGCTGGGTTCCACTGCCAAGCTACGGGTACTGACTACCTATCTGGAAATTGTGGCTGAGTTGCATGACTCTTTTATTGACGAGCTGCCGGAAAACCTGCTGAACCTTGACATAGCGCCAAACGATCATTTAACCCGTTGGGCGGCCACTTACATGGCGCACACAGCAGACCGGGATTTATCCAAAATGCTGGATGCGGCCTTACAGCGCACCTACTCGGCTTCGCCTGCGGAACGTTTTTTTACCGGCGGTGGTTTGCAGGTGTTTAATAACTTCCAGAAAAAAGAAGACAGCAGAGTGCCGACTGTGCTCGAGTCATTAAAAGAATCCATCAACCTGCCTTTTGTCCGTTTGATGCGGGATATAGTGGCATACAGCAGCAGCTACCAGACAGCGGGTAGTACTTCGCTACTGCTGAAAAACGATAAAGATCCACGCCGGGAAGACTACTTGCGCCGTTTTGCGGATAAAGAAGGCAGTTCTTTCCTGCAGCGTTTCTGGCGTAAGTACCAGAAAAAAACTGAAGAAGACCGCTTAAGTACCTTCTTTGAAGGCTTAAAACAAACACCGGATCGTCTGGCTGCTGTGCACCGTTATTTGTTACCTGATTCTGATTTCGCCAAATTCAGTGCCTTTTTGCAGCAACGCCTGCCTGAAGAAAATCTGACGGTGAAAGATATAGACGAGCTGTACAACAAATACGGTCCGGGTAAATTCAGCCTGATGGATCAGGGTTATATAGCCCGGGTTCACCCGCTGGAATTATGGCTGTTGAGCTTTATGCAGAAGAACCCTCAGGCCACCTTCAAAGAGGCTGTGGATGCCTCTGCAGAACAACGTCAGCAAGTGTACCGCTGGTTATTTAAAACCTCGAACCGCAGCGCCCGTGATACCCGTATCCGCATTATGCTGGAAGTGGAAGCCTTTCTGGATATTCATCAGCGTTGGAAAAAACTCGGTTATGCTTTTGACCATCTGGTGCCGTCGCTGGGTACAGCCCTGGGAAGCTCAGGGGACAGACCTGCCTCTTTGGCTGAACTGATAGGTATTATCCAGAATGATGGTTTGTTATTGCCAACAGTCAGGGTGGATCAACTGCATTTTGCTGCCAATACCCCTTATGAGGTCAAGTTAAAGTATCAGCCGCATGAAGCCAAAAGAGTGATGAAACCTGAGGTCGCCAGAGCTTTACGTTTTGCGCTGTCACAAGTCGCAGATGGCGGCACAGCACGTCGTTTACAGGGTTCATTTACCAAAGCTGATGGCTCGCCTTTACTGATAGGCGGTAAAACTGGTACTGGTGATAACAAGATGGCGACACAAGTGATCCGCGGACGTACTGTACAAGCCACTACTATTAACCGTACCGCTACTTTTGTGTTTTATCTGGGGGATAATCACTTTGGTACTCTGACGGCCTTTGTACCGGGCAAAGAGGCTGAAGACTTCAGTTTTACCTCAGCTTTACCACTGCAGGTCCTCAAGGGGATGGCACCTATTCTGAATCCTTACATCCAACAAGGTCAGCTTTGCCGTTAAATGTAAAAATGGGGTCAGATCACATTGTTAACAGTTAACAATGTGATCTGACCCCATT
>CAMLSF010000176.1 GCA_946482615.1 uncultured Chromatiaceae bacterium
GCTATGGCGATTTGCATATGGTGGCCCGGAATACCTTCATGGTAAGCCAAAGCTTCCATTTGGTACTTCGGCATACCACTCATGCGGTACAGGTTGGCGTAATAAATACCGGGGCGGCTGCCGTCCATCGAAGGTTGTTCGTAAAAGGCTTTGCCTGCGGATTGTTCGCGGAAAGGCTCAACAGCTTTTACCACCATATCGGCTTTAGGTTTGACGATAAACAGCTCGTCCAGACGAGATTTCATCGTATCGATAAGACGGGTGGCTTCAGCTAAATAGGCTGCTTTACCTTCTGCGGTATCCGGGTAATAAAACTGCGGATCGTCGCGCATAAAGGCAAAAAACTGCTGTAAATCACCTTTAAAACCAACCTTTTTCATAATGGCTTTCATTTCATCATGAATACGGGCCACTTCAGATAAACCCAACTGGTGAATTTTTTCCGCACTGTAATCTGTGGTGGTGATACGGGCTAAACGGGTAGCGTAGAACTTATCGCCGTCTTTAAAGCGCCAGACACCATCTTCAGTACCGGCTTTTTCTTCCAAACTGGTCAGTAAAGTGATCAGGCTTTCATAAGCTGGTTTTACGCTGCCAATTAAAGCCAGTTCAGCTTCTTTGATCAGCAGATCTTTTTCTGCTTGTGCCAGTTTTAATTCCTGCACTTTGCCACGGAAATCCGCTAACAGTGTGCTGTCGTTGCCGCCGTCAAAAGGGGCGCCGCTGATAATATTGCGGCTGGCACCTATCACATGAGCAAACACAAATTTAGGTGGCAGAATGCCGGCGTCAGCCCGCACCTGTAATTGTTGTTCCAACTGCTTAAAGTAAGTGGTGACATTTTTTAAGCGGCCAATATAAGCCTTGGCGTCGCTTTCATCACTGATGCTGTGCTGGTTGATCAACAGCGACGGCACATTGGAATGAGTGCCATACATTTGATTAACAGGGTAGCTGTAGAGATCCCATTTAGCGTCGTCCAGTTCTTCCTGCAAGGAGGCCGTCAGTAATTTCACACTCAATTGACGGCTGCTGTCGAGGCTTTGCATATTCAGCGCCTGCACTAAAGCCAGCTGCTGTTTGGTTTGTTCCAGCTCTTTATCACGCTGGGCCTGAGATAAATCGTCCCATTGATCGTAATTGGTTTTTAAGCCCAGGCCGGTTTGAGTTTCCGGACTATTATCAACAGCTTGCTGGAAAATTTGTTCAAACAGCGCGTCAGCTTTTTGGTTTTCCGTCAGAACCACTGTGGCTTCAATGACTTTACTTTGATCTATCGGTGTCGAAGCCGGTTTACAGCCTGCTACTGCTGCTAAGCTTACCGCCAGCGCCAGTGCTGAGTAACGTAAATGCATAATTGGACCTTCATTATTTTTTGTAGTTAATTGGATCAAATAAATAGCGACAGCAAATCATTCAGGTAGCGCGCACCTTTGGGGCTGATTTGCCAGTCTGTTTCAGTACTGCTAATTAACCCCAGTTGCTCTGCTTTGGCAAGTGCATCCTCCACAGATGTGATGGGCAGGCCGGTATAAGCGCTGAAATCCTGTTTAGGGCAAGCTTCGAGTAAACGAAAACGGTTCATAAAAAACTCAAAAGCTCTGTCGTCCGGAGCGACTTGATTGCACTCATCCAGATAGCCTTTGCTGATATCCATATAACCTTTGGGGTGCTTGATTTTGACCGGCCGGATAATTTGGCCAGTCTCTGGCATAGTAATTTTGCCATGAGCACCACAACCAATACCTAAGTAGTCACCATAACGCCAATAGTTCAGGTTGTGCCGGCACTGCTGACCCGGCTGGCTGTAGGCCGAAATTTCGTACTGCGTATAGCCATAGTGCTGCAACAGCTGATGGCCTTGCTCCTGAATATCCCATAAAGCTTCGTCTTCCGGCAGCACAGGTGGGCGGGAAGCAAAAGCTGTATTAGGTTCAATGGTCAGTTGATACCAGGATAAATGCGGTGGCTTTAAATCTATGGCTTGCTGCAAATCAGCCAAAGCGCCTGTGACATCCTGATCCGGCAGGCCATGCATTAAATCCAGGTTAAAGCTTTTCAGCGCTAAAGTCGCGGCCAGTTGTGCGGCTTTGATTGCTTCATCACAGTTATGAATACGGCCTAAGGCTTTGAGCTGTTCCGCCTGAAAACTTTGTACACCTATAGAAAAACGGGTGACCCCAGCTGCGACATAAGCGGCAAAACGGGCGGCTTCGACAGTGCCGGGGTTGGCTTCCATGGTGATTTCGCAATCCGGGCTAAGCCGAAGCTCTGTGCGCACCCCATCCAAAATAGCCTGAATACCTTCACCACTAAAAGTGCTGGGGGTGCCACCACCAATAAAAATCGAGCTGATTTCACGGCCCTGCACATAGGCTAAATCCTGACGTAAATCGGCCAATAAGTGGCTGATGTATTCCTGCTCTGGTATGCCTTGTTTCACCGCATGGGAGTTAAAGTCGCAATAAGGACATTTTTGAATACACCAGGGAATATGGATATACAGCGCCAGTGGCGGCAGTTGCAGCTGTATAGTCGATGCAAGGTTCATCAGCCTTGTTCACCTTTTAACTGTTCACCTTTTAGCACGGACACCAATAAACGCAGCGCTTTGCCTCTGTGGCTAAGCTGCTTTTTCTGCTCTGCTGTTAATTCTGCGGCACTGCCAGTCGAATCATCGGGCAAGAAAATTGGGTCATAGCCAAAACCACCGGAGCCTGCGGCTTCAAAGGCAATCTGACCGTGCCAGATACCATGAGCGATTACAGGAACAGGGTCATCGGCATGACGGACAAAAGCCAACACACAATGAAACTGAGCGGCACGTTTGCCTTGAGGCACATCTGTTAAATCCACCAGCAACTGCTGCAGATTTTTTAAATCATTGCCATGTTCACCGGCATAACGGGCGGAATAAATACCAGGCGCGCCGCCTAAGGCATCCACAGCTAAACCTGAATCGTCGGCTATGGCGGGCAGGCCAGTTAAACGACTGGCATGGCGGGCCTTAATCAGGGCGTTTTCAATAAAACTTAAGCCATCTTCAATAGCATCCGGCACCTGAAAGTCGGACTGCGGCAATACCTGCCAGTCAAAAGGAGCGAGCAGGGCGGATAACTCGGCTAATTTGCCTTTATTGCCAGTGGCTAAAACAAGTTTTTGCATTAGGGAAACCTTTGAAACAAAAAAGGCTCAGTGGACACTGAGCCGGGTAAAGAGACTACTGCTCAGTGTAAAACACTTGGGAAAACTCCAACTGCTGGCGTTCAGTGCCTTGCCAAATCTCCAGCTTAAAGTTCATATGTTTTTGGTCATGTACAGGCACTTGCGCCAGATAATAAATGGCGTCCCCTTCTTTCACCTCACGAAACTCAAGTTCAATCTGCTTTTGGGTTAAGTCGGTGGCTGTGCCTGTGATCCGCACTTGTTGCGCTTTTTGATCGCTGCTATTGAGCACTGAAATATTCAGCACAGCCTGATAGATACTGCGTTGTAACTGATAACTTTGCGCGACTTTGGCGTCGAGCATAGTGCTGTCAAAGGCGATGTAATGCACATCCCATGGCCCTAATACTTTTTTCTGCTCCGCCTGAAGTGGGCTGATAAACAAAGACAGGACCAGACTTGCAGCCAACAGATAATTTTTCATCAGGACTCCAGATAAGGTTGTAAGGCGTCCGGCACAGAGCAGGGCGCAAGGATGCGCCATTTTTTCTGTCGGCTCAGTTCGCCTTTTTCCAGCAGCACCTGACGTTTTGCCACGTCAAAACTTTGCGCCAGAAACTGTTGTAAATGCGCATTGGCTTTGCCATCCACAGGTGGGGCTTTAATAGCCACCTTGATGGCATCACCATGCAGGCCTAAAAATTGGTCCCGGCTGGCACCTGGCTGCACATGCAACTGCAGCAGAATATCACCATTGGCCAGTCGGGTTAGCACTTAGAAACCGCGCAACATATTGGTTAATAAGATCTGGATAAACTGAATACCTAACAGCACTACCAGCAAAGATAAATCCAGACCACCCATCACAGGGATCACTCTGCGCACCGGACGTAATAAAGGTTCGGTCAGTTGGTGCATCACCAGTTCGACCGGATTACGACCCTGACTGAACCAGCTTAATAATGCCCGGATCACCAATATCCAGAAAGCCAGTTGCAAAGCTTCGGTGATCAACAAGACCAAAGCACTTAATGGCAAATAGATATAGAGCACCTGACCTAACTGCAGCAATTGCACTATAGCGACATGCAGTACACAAATAGCAAAAGCAAAAATCCAGCTGGCGCTGTCAATTGGCCCCAGACTTGGCAGGAAACGGCGCAGCGGCACTATCACAGGATTAGTGGCTTTGACTACAAACTGGCTGAACGGATTGTAAAAATCAGCTCTGGCGCTTTGCAGCCAAATACGCAGTATCACCACCATCAGATAAAGTTTGATCAGGCTGCTTAACAGAAAAAAGAATGCTTCGGTCATTATGAGTCCTTAAAGAGTTTTTGCCATTTCTTCAGCACGGCGTATCGCTGCAAACATGGCGTCTTTGACCATGCTTTCAAGATGGTGTTGTTTAAAAGTTTCAATAGCTTCATGTGTGGTGCCACCTTTGGAGGTGACCTGAGCACGCAGCGCTTCAAAAGATAAGTCGGATTGACTGGCCATAGTGGCCGCACCTAAAGCGGTTTGCGCCACCATAGCTTTGGCCTGTGCTTCATCAAAGCCCAGCTCCTGTGCTACCTGCTGCATCGCCTGCATAAAATAGAAAAAATAAGCTGGTGCACTGCCGGTGACGGCAATAATGGCGTTAATGTCCTGCTCCTGGTTCAGCCAGACGGTTTTGCCTGTGCCTGCAAAGAGTTTTTCTGCAAAAGATTGCTCATACACAGAGCAGCGGCTTGGAAATAAACCTGTTACGCCCAACCCAACCAAAGCCGGGGTATTAGGCATAGCGCGGATAATACGCACCTGGCCCAGTAACTGCTCAAAACGAGCTATAGAAATGCCGGCCGCCACTGAGATAAACAGTTTTTCCTGAGATTCAGGGGCATGTTCTATGATCTGCTGGCAGACCTCTGCCATCATCTGAGGTTTTACCGCCAGTACTATCACATCGGCTTTAGTCACAGCTTCGATATTGTCTGTGGTGGTTTCAATCTGGTATTGGTTTTTTAACGCCTGTAATTTTTCTGCATTGCGGTTGGCGGCAATAATATTTTCAGCGGGATAACCCTGCTGAATCATGCCTCCGATAATACATTGCGCCATATTGCCGGCGCCGATAAATGCAACAGTATTGTCAATCATTAGAAGGGGTTCCCCTGGCTCCAAAAATGGCCGTGCCTAATCTTATCATAGTAGAACCAAAGCGCAGAGCCTCTTGCCAGTCATCTGACATGCCCATTGAAAGTTCTTTTGCATCAGGATGTTGCTGTTGCAATTGCAGTGACAGCTTTTGCATTTGCTCAAAAGCTACCGCGCCTTTGCCTGGTTCCGGAATGGCCATCAAACCTTTGAGTTGCAGCTGAGGTAATTTAGCCACAGCTGCGGCCAGTGGTAATAAATCGTCAGGTTTTATGCCTGATTTGGACTCTTCAGCGCTGATATTGACCTGCAGCAATACCTGCAACGGGGCTTTATCCTTCGGCCTTTGTGCTGATAAACGTTCCGCAATTTTTAGCCGGTCAATGCTGTGTACCCAGTCGGCATAAAGCGCTATGTCTTTGGTTTTATTTGATTGGATAGGGCCAATAAAATGCCATTCAATACCCTTAAGCTGATGCAGTTCAGTGGCTTTGCTGACCAGTTCCTGCACATAGTTTTCACCAAAAGCACGCTGGCCTGCTGCAAACGCCTCGGCCACTGCTGCGGCGGCTTTGGTTTTACTGACGGCAATCAGGCGGCTTTGGTGGGTTAATTGCTGTTTTGTCTGAAATTCTGTGATGGCGTTGTAGGCTGATTTCAACGCTTCTGCTATGTTGTTTGTCATATCAACTCTGTTTTTAGCCCTTGCTTTGGAGTGCATTCCACCATGGATATTACCGAATTACTCGCCTTTAGTGTGCAACATAAAGCCTCTGACTTACATTTATCAGCCGGTGTGCCACCACTGATCCGGGTGGACGGTGACGTGCGGCGGTTAAATATTCCGGCTTTGGATCATAAAGCTGTGCACGCTTTGGTGTACGACATTATGAATGACCGTCAGCGGAAAGAATATGAAGAAAAGCTTGAATCCGATTTTTCTTTTGAAGTACCGGGGTTAGCGCGGTTTCGTGTTAATGCTTTTGTGCAAAACCGTGGTGCTGCGGCCGTATTCCGGACTATTCCAAGCGACGTATTAAGTCTGGAGGATTTACATGCGCCTGATGTATTTCGCTCTATTTCGGATAATCCCCGTGGTCTGGTGCTGGTGACAGGCCCTACAGGTTCAGGCAAGTCGACCACTCTGGCGGCTATGATTGACTACATCAACACCACCAAAAACCACCATATTCTGACGATAGAAGACCCTATTGAGTTTGTGCACCAGAATAAACTCAGTTTAATTAACCAGCGGGAAGTGCACCGTGATACCCATAGTTTCAGTAATGCATTACGCTCGGCATTGCGTGAAGACCCGGATGTGATACTGGTCGGTGAATTAAGGGATCTGGAAACCATTCGTCTGGCGATGACAGCGGCAGAAACCGGCCATTTGGTGTTTGGTACTTTGCACACCACTTCAGCACCCAAAACCATAGACAGGATCATTGACGTTTTCCCCGGTGAAGAAAAAGCCATGGTGCGTTCTATGTTGTCTGAGTCCTTAAGAGCTGTTATTTCCCAAACCTTGCTGAAGAAAAACGGCGGTGGCCGGGTCGCAGCCCATGAAATTATGCTGGGGGTTCCGGCCATCCGAAACCTGATCCGTGAAGATAAAATTGCCCAGATGTACTCAGTGATCCAAACCGGCGCAGCTCATGGTATGCAAACTATGGATCAATGCCTGATTAATCTGGTCAGCCGTGGGGTGATCAATCAAAAAGATGCCCTGGCGAAAGCTCAGGATAAAAACTCCTTTAGCAGCATGGGCTCTATGGGCCGGATGGGGTAACAGTGATGACCTTAGTGGATTATTTACACAAAATGGTGGCGGCTGGTGCTTCGGATTTGTTTATCACCGCAGGTCTGGCCGCTTCGGCCAAAATTAATGGTGAAATGCAGCCGATAGCAGAGCAGGTGTTAAGCCCTGAGCAGTCGCTGGCGCTGGTGTTATC
>CAMLSF010000177.1 GCA_946482615.1 uncultured Chromatiaceae bacterium
CTGATTTACCTGAATAAAATCAGCAGCAGAAAACTGTAGCTTTAAACCAAAAGCAGGCAACTGGTAACAAGGTTCTGCAGTTCCGACTTGCCAATGCTGATAAAGTTCAGGCTCTGCTTCGCCTATCCATAGGGCTTCGGGCCAGGCCTGAATCAAGGTCTGCTGATCCGGGACTGGTAAAGGCCGGATATGCCGCACTATTAAATACACCTGCCCCTCTGCATCCAAAGCTTCAACATGAGTAATAGCAGAGCCTTGTTGCAGTTTTGGCAGTTGCTGTTGCAATACGCTAAATACGGGTGCCAGAGCCGGGCTCAGCACCAGACAGTGCTCCACAGAGGTGATCACCTTGTCGCTGGCTTTGCGAAAACCTACAGTAAATTGCTGCGTTTTTTTATCAAACCAGACGCCAATACGGGCTTTGCGCCTGTAGCCTTCGCCTGCGCTTTTTAGCGGGGTTTGCCAGGGTAATGAAGTTAAACCTGTCTGATGGCGGATCAGTTGATCCACACCTTGTTGCTTCAGCTCCAGTTGATGTTCTGCCGATAAATACTGCAACTGACAACCACCACACTCGGTAAAATGCTTACAGGGCGGTGCCTGGCGCAAAGGCGAGGCCTGCAGCACTTTGACCACTTTGCCTTTAGCCGATTTATCTTTTTGTTCCGTCAGCTGCACTTTCACCCGTTCACCGGGCAAAGCTCCACTGACAAAAACTATACGCTTTTGCTCAAAGCCTATGCCCTGAGCTTCGTGATCCAGACGTTCTATCTGTACTTCGATTTGCTTTAACTGTTGAGGTTTATCTCTGGTGCCTTTGGCAGCCTGATAAATTTTGACCATCTGGACTTAGTACCTGTGGTGGGCTTTTTGTAAGCCTTGTGTCATTATCAATTCGCTCCGGACTATTCTATCAAGCAGCGCTACAGATGACGAAAATTGGTTTAAGAGATTGGGTCCTATTGACCACCCTGGTGCCGACCTTGCTGGTCAGTTTATGCCTTGGGGGTTATTTTAGCTATGCCCGCTATCATGATTTGGCCCAGTATCTGGAAGAACAGGCCGAAAACATAGCAGTCCCTTTAGCTATAGCCAGCGAACATGCCTTATTACATAACACCAGACAGGACGTCAAACGTTTGCTGGATGTCAGTCACAGAAAAAACTCCGCACTGGTGAAAAGTATCGCCATTTTTAATGCTGACCACGAGCTCTTTGTTACCACCAACTATCACAAAGACTTTGCCATGCTGAAGTACGCACCAGACAGTGCTATTCCACAGCAAAGTACCATCACAGACCTTGGCAACTGGCTGGTGATCCGCACTCCTATTTTGCCGGAACAAGCCGATTTCAGCACAGAGCCAGCCGACCAGCCGCTAGGTTATATCTCAGTGCAGGTCGCCAAAGATAAAGTAATGCTGGCGCAGCAAACCTCGTTGCTTAGCAGCCTGCTGATTATTTTGCTTGGGCTGGCGGCTTGTGTGTATTTTAGTTTGCGGCTGATTAAGAAGGTCAGCAATCCTTTACAACAGATGGGGGATGTGATTGGCCAGCTGCGTGAAGGCCAATATCAAAGCCAGCTGCAGCAACCTTTTTTAGGAGAACTGGAGCAGTTACGCACTGGCATCAATGCGCTGGCGACTGCACTAAAAAGCCATGATGAAGAAATGCAGCAAAGCATAGAACAGGCCACCAGCGACTTACAACAAAGTATGGAACAGCTGGAAATGCAGAATATTGAGCTGGACCTGTCGCGTAAAAAGGCGATGGAGGATAACCGCAGCAAATCCGATTTCCTTGCCAAAATGAGCCATGAGTTACGCACACCACTGAACGCCGTCATTGGCTTTGCCCGCCAGTTGTTAAAAACTAACCTGACTCATAACCAGCAGGATTATCTGGCCACAATACAAAAGTCAGCCAACAGCTTATTAAGCCTGGTCAACGACGTACTGGATTACGCCAGGCTGGAAGAAGGCCGGATGCCGATTAACCCTGAGCCTTTTTCCTTACGTGATTTACTGAACGACGCAGTGGAGTTATTAGCGTCGAACGCCTTTGATAAACAGCTGGAGTTGGTTCTGCTGATTGAAAACAGCTGCCCTGACGATTTAATTGCCGACCCGATACGTATTAATCAGATCCTGACCAATATTGCCGGTAATGCGATTAAATTCACCGAACAAGGCAGTGTAGTGATCCGCGTCAGCTGCCGCCCTATGCCGGATGAGCAATGGCAACTGCGTTTTTCGGTGCAGGATACCGGCATAGGTATTACAGAAGAGCAGCAAAAAGGTTTGTTTGGTGGTTTTACTCAGGCCGACAACAGTATTGGCCGTCGTTATGGCGGTACAGGTTTAGGTTTAGTGATTTCACAGCGTCTGGTGACGGCTATGGGCGGTAAGATCGGCTTTGACAGTAAAGCAGGTGAAGGTTCGACCTTCTGGTTCACGCTGATGTGCAAACGCCATCATTTATCCATAGCTGAACCTTTACCTCTGGCAGAGCTGAAGCACAAAACGATTTTGTATTTTGAGCCCCAGCAGTATTCCCGCGAAGCCATGCTGGCTCAATTGGATCAGTGGGGCATGAATATCATCAGTTGCAGCAATATGAGCCAACTGAGCCAAACTCTGGCGTTACAGCCTCAGATTGATATGGCGTTGATTGGTCGTTCTATTTCGCTGAATCAGGTCAATCAGGTGATTGAATTACTGCAGCAGTTGCAATTGCATAGCGAACAGTTGTATTTGCTGGTCAATACCCTGTCACCCAACTTACGTGAAGTGCTGCAGGCCTCAGGTGCCAAAGCTGTGTTATCCAAACCTGCACATTACCGCAAACTGGCGATGACTCTGGCACAGCCGTATTTAGACTTCCCTGAGCAAAATCAACTGCAGGACAAACCCAAAGCCCGTTTGCGAGTCTTGTCTGTGGACGATAACGAAGCCAACTTAAAGCTGATTAATACCTTGCTGAGTGAAATGGTGGAGCAGGTCGATTCAGCCCGTAACGGTGCCGAGGCGTGGCAAAAGGCCAACCAGCAGCATTACGATCTGATTTTTATGGATATTAATATGCCGGTGATGGACGGTATTCAGGCCTGTCAGCGTATTCAACAAAGTTCGCTAAACGAAGCCACTCCTATTATTGCGGTGACCGCTCATGCGTTAGAGGGTGAACGAGAACGGCTTTTAGCTTTAGGTTTTTGTGAGTTCTTAACCAAACCTCTGGATGAAAAACTGCTGCATTACACCTTGCGTGAATGTTGCCCTGATTTTCAGCAAGCGCTGGCCGCCTCAGTCAGTGAAAACCAGTTGCCACAAAGCAAACAACTGGACTGGACTCTGGCATTACAAAGAGCGGGCGGCAAACTGGATTTAGCCAAAGAAATGTTATGGATGTTGGTGCAGTCTTTACCCGACAGCCTGCTGCTTATTCAGCAGGCGATGCAACAACAGGATGCGGAACAACTGCTGCAACATATCCATAAATTACATGGGGCCAGTTGTTATACAGGTTTGCCCGTATTGAAGCAACTGACTGAACTGATTGAAACTGAACTGAAAAAAGGTAAAAAAACAGAACAACTGGAGCCTGAGTTGTTTGAACTGCAGGACAGGATCCAATCTTTATTGCAGGATGCCAAAAACTGGCCACCTCTACTGACAGAGCCAGTACCAAGCCAAGTATCAGGCTAATCATTAGCGTAAGTGCGACGTTTCTGCAAAATATCGTTGATTTGCTCTGCTGTAGTGTCGGTTTCACAAGGGGTACTGGTCATCATCCAGGTAGCCCCTTTACGGGACTCCGTTGGCGGAATTTTCCAGCAGCCATGAACCCCTTTGACCAGTTCTGAGCCATCTGCATAGGTTTTTACTGTTTTTAACATGGCAGGAGCAAGCTCTCCCTCTGCTGCACTGCCGGACCCGACCACAAGCTCACGTTGTTGTTGCCTCTGCACTACCGGCTCTGAGGCTTTAGCGGAAACAGAAGCTAAAGCGCGCTCAGCAAGGGATCGGCCCCCCTTGGTTTGAGATGGCTCTGTTACTAGCTGCTGTGTATTTGTTGTTGGCTCAGCCTTTGTGGTACTTCCGGCAGACCCGTTGATTAGATTGGATTCAGCCGCTTTGCTACTGGCAGAAGGTTGTTTTTTCGAGACCTGAATCACAGGTTTTGGGCTGTTGTTTTGACGAACAGGCAATGTTTCGGTGACTGAAACAGCTTTTGGCTTTTCGCGGACTGCTGTATAGCTGTAACTTTGAATCACAGCTGAACTGGCTGGTTTTTCAGCTGCCGGAATAATGATCAAAGACAGAGCCCATAGCAACAGAGCATGAACTACAACAGAAAATATCCATATTTTCAAAGCAAAACTCCGATGGCAAACCGGAGTCTCTGACATCAGAACAACTTAAAGATTCAATAGGGCTGATACAAACTAAAACCTGAAGCCTGAATAGCTTTAGCCCTGAAAAAACTGGACCTTGTTCCGGCCTTGTTGTTTAGCCTGATACATGGCGGTATCAGCATCTTCAATCAGTTTAGTTAAGTGGTAACCCGATAGTTCTGCCGACGTGACACCAAAACTGGCGCTTAATTTAAATTCATAACCCGAAGCAGCAGTATCAATATTGCTGATGGCATCCCGGCAAATGTCAGCCAATAAGTGCGCCTTGTCGCTCTGACAACCCGGCAACAAGATGGCAAACTCTTCCCCCCCAATACGGCCAAACACATCGTTATTGCGCATAAAGTTACGACAGGTATCTACGGTCTGACGCAAAGCCCAGTCGCCTGCCGCATGGCCATGCTGATCGTTAATTTGTTTAAAATGGTCCAGATCAAACACAATAAGAGCCGCAGGTAACTGGCCTTTTTCACATAAAGCCAAAGCACCTTTGGCTGAAGCCGAAAAGTGATATCTGTTACTAATGGCGGTTAAATCATCGTACTCAGCCAAAGCTTTAAAACGCTGACGGGCAACAAAACTACGATAAGCCATCACAGCAAGTCCGAACACCAATACAGCCAAAGCGATAATCAATAGCTTGTTAAATGCAGCCTGATGCTTGAGTGCAGTTTGCTCGTACTGCAGTAATTGATTGTCTTTATCCAGCAAGGCGATTTTTTGGTTTTGCGCCAGAATTTCCGAATGCGCTGTATGGTACGCCATTTGTTGCGCCGACTTATCATCCATATAAGCGGTAAAAGCCGCCAAATACTGTTCATGATAATCCAGTGCCAGTTGATAGTTGTTTTCTTTTTTGGCTGATTCCGCCAGTAACTTTAATGCGGTAACCTTTGGCAAAGTGCTTGTATTTTCTGGACTATTCATAACAACCAACATTGCAAACTCGATTGCTTTGTCCAATTGCCTTTTATCTGCGTAGATTCGAGCCAAAAGAATATCAAATTCAGTAATAAGCCTTTTATACCCAATAGTTTGAACCTGTTTGTATATATCGGTAAGTAACCCTAATGCATCTTCAAGATGCCCAGCTTGATACAAATACTGCGCCTTGTGTAATTGAATACCTGTAGAAAATAAAACCTGGTTATTTGAATCACAAAAATTTATTGCCTCGTTATATTCATCTAAAAGCACATCTTTGGAGCCCAAGCCAACTAATGTATCCAACTTTAATTGTTTGGCACTGCAAACGGCAGCGTTACTTGGCTTTTCGTTTTCCAACTGCTGTATATAGCTTAAAGTAAGCTCAAAGCGGTCGATATATCTGTACATCATCGCTATAACCATCAGCCCTTGTTCTCGGGCTATTGGCTGCTCCACATCAGGCAATTCGACAATTAGCTGTTCAAGGTAAGTAAACGCATCAAGATAGCGCCTAACTAGTATCAAACTGTTGATAGCAAGCGCTCTGGCCCTAAAAGCTATTGTCTTATCAACGTTGGATGCTGTCAGCCTGGTTGTAATAGCTATAGCTTGCGCAGTGTTACCTGTGTAAACAGCTTGATAAGCGAGAAGTAATTCCAAATATTGATTTTCGAAATCAGAAAAACCGCTGTGCCGATTCTCTAATTCCTTGAGATCTAAACTGAATTGTTTGAAATCAATGCTTTTTTTCTGGTCTATTGAGACAAGTTGCTCAATAACAGTTTCAGCAGCAACTGAGAATGTCGTTCCTATCAACAAAAAAATAAGCCACACAAACCGGTATGGCTTAGCCGTATACTTTTTACAGTAAGACCTATTCATTAACAGTAAAATCAACAAACTTTTTGTAGTCGAATTTGCTCATCTTGCTGCTCATCATCTTGAGGTTCATCCTGAGGCTCATCGACAGGGTATACCATGCAAACAATCTTACTTCTTGCACCCAAAATTGCTTCTAACGCTTGCTGATCTCCCGCAATCACAGCATCAATTAACGCAGGATCTGTATCCGCCATTAATGCAGCTAATTGTTCAGTATTAGCATAACGAAACTTAGCATCCTGGCCCATTTTTTCTAACAAACTGATGATTTTTGACATAACGACTCCCAAACTGCAAACAAAGCACCAATCTAAGCCTGATGCCAGAAGTTCTAACGCAAATCCACTTTAAAGCGATAAAATTAAAAGCACAAGCGTACAGAATCAGTTCTGCATTTAAGTTTTTATCAAAATGACACTATTTCATCATTATGTTTCACCCAGTAGGTTCTGTTACAGTTTAAATCAGCTTGAAAACCGGTTTTAACTACCAACTGCACTGCCGCTTTATTTTCAGGATCTAAATCACCTTTAATCACCGCAGTGTGAAACTCTTGTTGCACGCGCTGAATAAGGGCAGCCAGGGCTTCTGTCGCATAACCCTGGCCGTGCCAGGGGCGCAATAACATAATACCGACCTCAACCTGTGCTGTTTCACTATTCCATTGATTGATAGCACACAAGCCTGCACACCGGCCTTGCTCAACAATGGTCAGAAATAACCGCTTAAAAGGAGTTTTGGCATTGAGTCGTAAAGCTGCCTGAAAGCTGTTTATTGCCTTTTCCAGAGGCAAAGGTTCGCCAACAAACGCCATAGTCTCTGCATTGGTATATAAGTCCAGATAAAGCTGCAGATCTGATTCTGCCAAAGGCCTGACCAGCAAACGGGAGGTGCTGATCACAAAGTTTTCTGCTTTTGCTGCCTGCTGCCAGTCCTGAGCCATATTAACCTTCCTGTGTCACCAGAG
>CAMLSF010000178.1 GCA_946482615.1 uncultured Chromatiaceae bacterium
ATCTATCTATGCAAAGCATCCGCATCAAAGCAGCCTTGCTGCTGATCTATTTTATTTTCGCCATGCTGCTCAACAGCGTCGGCATAGTAATACTGCAAGTGATCCAGAATTTTCAGGTCAGCAAAGAAGCCGCCAGTGTGCTGGAAGGGTTTAAAGACCTGCCCATTGCCATAGTGTCTTTTCTGGTGGCGTCCGCCCTGCCCAAACTGGGTTACAAAAAAGCGCTGCAAATTGCCTTGTTGCTGATTGCAGGGGCTTCGGTGCTGATGCCGTTATTCCCTTCTTTTGATACCAGTAAGTTATTGTTTTTCTGTGTAGGTGTGGCTTTTGCACTGACCAAAGTTTCGGTTTATGCCACTTTGGGTTTAATCACCAAAAGCAAAGCTGAACATGCTTCTGTGCTGAATTTTATTGAAGGTTTTTTTATGCTGGGCGTACTGACCGCCTATTGGTTTTTTGCCGCCTTTATGACGGAAGGTTCAGGCAACGGCTGGCTGGATGTGTACTGGTATCTGGCTGGCTTAAGTCTGCTGGCTTTCGCGCTGGTCAGCTCCACCGACTTCCCGGCTTTAGAGCTGGACCCACAAAGCACAGGTGTAAAGGACTTTATCGCCATGCTGAAACTCACCGCCAGGCCGCTGGTGTTTGTTTTTGTGATTTCGGCCTTTTTGTATGTGCTGATAGAACAAGGCATAGGCAGCTGGTTACCTACTTTTAATAACGAAGTGCTGCATTTACCCAGCCAGTTAAGTGTGCAAATTACCAGTATTTTTGCGGCGTCTTTGGCGGCCGGGCGTTTATCTGCAGGTTTTATTTTACGTTTTATTCCCTGGCATTGGCTTTGTAATATCTGCCTGCTGGCAATGGCAGCTTTGGTGTTACTGACCTTGCCTTTAACCCACGAAATTCAGCCCGATCCGGATGTGACTTTATGGACTGCGCCTTTGTCGGCATATCTGCTGCCGCTGATAGGTTTTTTTATGGCGCCTGTTTACCCTATGCTGAACTCGGCCATCTTAACCAGCCTGCCACAGCAACAACATGCCGCCATGACAGGCTTAATAGTAGTGTTTTCCGCTTTAGGCGGTACTACGGGTTCTATAGTCACAGGCCATAGTTTTGCCGCTTTAGGCGGACAAACCGCCTTCTACCTGACTTTGTTGCCGCTCGGCTTATTGCTGCTGAGCAGTAATAGTTTTCATAAACTCAAAGCAGCAGCATAAAAAGCCATGATTCAGGCTGCCGCGCTATTGCAGTGAGCAGCCTTACTTGCTCTACTGACAATCAGTTACTGCATAAAGACTCACAAGGAACTGTTATGTCGGATCAGGTTCAATCATTGTCAGCCAACTCCGCCTGGTTTTCTGAACTGAAACAGCATGCCAGCGAACACAAACTGGCGGCTGCAGGTTTGGCTTTAGGCTTGTTTGCTGTGCTTATTTTGCTGACGCAAAGCATAGTGCATTTATCCAACTCCCCTTCTTCCGAAAACCTGAAGCTGGCGTTAATAGGCGGCACCGCAGGTTTTATTGCCACCACTTTAGGTGCTTTGCCCGCTTTGTTATTACGTAGTTTGCCTCAGGCAATGGAAGACAGTTTATTAGGCATAGCAGCCGGCATGATGCTGGCGGCCAGTGCTTTTTCTTTGTTATTACCAGGTATTGAAGCAGGCACAGAGCTATTTCAAAGCGATAGTTTAGGTGCTTTGATCGTAGTGGCAGGTATGGCGCTTGGCGTCTTGCTGATGCTGGGTTTAGATGCCTTTACGCCACACGAACACGACAAAACCGGCCCTTGTGGCCCTGGTTATCAGGCTTGTGACCGCATCTGGTTATTTGTCTTCGCTATAGCCCTACATAACTTACCTGAAGGTATGGCTGTGGGCGTGAGTTTTGCCAATGGTGATATGTCGGTCGGTTTACCTCTGGCCACCGCCATAGCACTGCAGGATATTCCAGAGGGTTTAGCTGTGGCTTTATCCTTAAGAGCTGCTGGCTTTAAACCGGGTTTTGCCGTTTTTGTCGCTGCAGCCAGCGGTATTTTAGAACCTTTAGGCGCGCTGATTGGTGTGGGTTTATCCAGTGGTTTTGCCACCGCTTATCCTATGGGTTTAGGTTTGGCCGCAGGGGCTATGATTTTTGTGGTGTCGCACGAAGTGATCCCGGAAACTCATCGCAACGGCCATCAAACCGCTGCAACTTTGGGTTTAATGGTTGGTTTTGCGGTGATGATGGTATTGGATACCACTTTAGGTTAGCAGTTAAAGACTAAGCGCTTTCGTGCTGGCATAAATTCACCAGCTTAGCCTTCAGGCAAGCCTGCAGATCAGCAGGCTTGAGCCCTATCTCCAGCCCTCTTTTCCCGGCGCTGACATAAATAGTTTCAAAAGCAGCTGCCGACTCGTCGATAAAAGTCCGTAACAGCTTTTTTTGCCCAAGCGGACTGACACCACCCAGCACATAACCACTGCTGCGCTCTACATCCGCAGCTGCGGCCATAGCGGCCTTTTTTGCACCAGCAGCTTTGGCCAGCTGTTTCATATTCAGCAGCTGATCCACAGGCACTATGGCCGTGACTAACTCTTTGCCATCCAAAGCCGCCACTAAGGTTTTAAACACCTGTGGCGCAGCTAAACCCAATTTAGTCGCCGCTTCCAGACCATAAGATTCAGCTTGAGGGTCGTGCTGGTATTCCAATACCTGATGTGGCACTTTGAGTTTTTTCAGCAGCAAAACAGCGGGTGTCATCACAGCATCCTTTACTTGTTTTTTGGCCGCTATTGTGAAAACAAAGGTGCTGAAAAATCAACACCTTTGCTTGGCTCGATCAATAAAGAATGGATCAATAAAGAATCAGCTCAGAAAAACAAGCTGCTGCGCTCTACAGCAACACGGCCATCGGAAAATAACCAGCGGCCTTTTGCCATCACAGCTTTTAACTCCAAAGTGTTTTTATCAATCAATAACAAGTCAGCATCAGCACCAGGCTGCAACTGGCCTTTATGCGGCAGTTTTAAAATACGGGCCGGATTGGCCGTTACTACCCGCAGTGCATCCTGCACCGGCACTCCTAACCGGATGGCATCCGTCATCTCTTCGTACAAACTGGCAATACGGCCTTCCCCTAAACCAACAAAGTTATTCTGCGCATCAAACATCGGCAACGAGGCATTGGCGTCAGATGAAAAGGTCAGATGCTGCAAATTGACGCCTGCTTGCACCGCTTGTAACAAAGCATCAGCGCATTTAATTTCGCCCTGTGCTAAATCCTGCGCCGTGGTGCTGGTGGTTAAGTCTATGTAGCCGCCCTGAGCCACATAATCAAACCCCATCTGCAGCAAGGCCTGATTGCGGTTCATATGAGTCGGATAAAACTGGCTCAGAGGGATATCTGTGCTGGACGCCACTTGCAGCAGTTGGCTGATACCTTCAGGCGAAGGCCCGACATGTACGCTGACAATACCGGCTTTGCCAGCGAGCATACCACCAACCCGGGCCTGCGAGGCCAAACGCGCCAGCTCCTGCACTGTCGGCTGCGATGAGCGGTGATCCGCTATTGCCACTTCACCTACGCCAATAAACTTGTCGATCAGCACCAGATCCTGCAGTAAATCGTCCATCAGGGTATAAGCCGGCACCTGATAAGAGCCGGTGTGGCAATAACAGGTTAAACCTTCTTCATCCAGCGCATGGGCCTTAGCCAGCAGATTAGTTAAAGTGCGGGTGACAGCATCCGTGCCAAGTACACCCACTAAAGTGGTCACGCCGGCTGCAATGGCATCTGTTACTTTCAGCTCAGAGGTGCGGCTGCGAAAGCCACCTTCACCACCACCACCAATAATATGGGCCAGCGAGTCAACTAAACCAGGCACAACATAACAATCGCTGGCATCGACAGTTTGTACTATGTCACCTTCAAGCTCTGCCTGAGCGCCCAACGCAGCGATGTGTTGCCCTGCCACCAGCAGGTTGGTCTGGCCCAAAGGTTCAGGCGAATAACAGATCCCATTGACTATCCTGGTGATCATAAAAATCCTTACTTATCAATCTAACCGTTTGATGTTAATAACCAATAGCCACAGCCACACACATGGTCAGCATGCTCAGGCTGGTCAGCAGCAACCAGAGCGGCCACATAGCGCGCAACCACTGGGTAAACTCCACACCAGCTATGGCTAAGGTGCCCATCAAAGCGGCCGAAGTGGGATAAAACAGATGCGCTAAACCATCGCCTAACTGAAAGGCCAGCACAGCCGTCTGGCGGCTGATGCCCACCAGATCGGACAAAGGTGCCATCAAAGGCATAGTTAAAGCGGCCTGACCTGAGCCTGAAGTGACAAAAAAATTAAAACCACTCTGAAACACCAGCATGGCCTGAGCGGCAAACAGCTCTGAGTGACCGTTAATACTGCTGGCGGCATAATGCAGCATGGTATTTAAAATGGTGGGCTGTTCAGGATTAGTACCACCCAGCAGCAAAATAATGCCCTGCGCTATCCCAACGACCAAAGCCGCAGGTAACAACTGAGCAGCGCCTGTTTTAAAAGCGTCTACATAATCATTTAAGCTGGCATTATTCAGTTTCAGCACTGTGCCTAAGGTCATAGCCACAATAGCCATCACAAAAAACTGCGTCGCTATTTCGCGCAGAAAATAACCTTGCGTCACCACGCCCCAAACCACCCAGACCATGCCAGCCACTAAGGTCAACACAACCAGCGAATGGCCCCAGTGAAACTGATGTTCGATCTGAAAATTGGTTGCCACATCAGCTATGCGTCTGAGCCGTTCCGCGCGCCAGATAAACCAGGCGATATAAATCAGCGTAAAGGCCAGCCAGATGGCAATACGAAAACCCGAGCCGGATAAAGGCGGCAGGCCGGCAATACTCTGGGCTATAGCCACAGAAAAAGGATTCATCCAGGAGGTGGCAAAACCTATCTGAGTGGCACCATAAGTCAGCAGCACCGCAGTAATAGCGTCATAACCCAGCATGCGTACCAAAGGCACCAGCAAAATAGCAAAAGCCATCGCCTCTTCACCCATGCCAAAAATAGCGCCGCCTAAGGAAAAAAACAGCGCCATCACAGGCAATAACAACCGGGCTTTATGCTGCATTTTGCTGATCAACAGCTTCAGCAACTCATCCACAGCTCCGGTGCGCAGCAGCACACCAAAACTGCCGCCCACCAGCAGAATAAAAATAATCACACCTATGGCTGAGCCATTTCTGGAACCCGAGGTCATGCCGTCAAAAAATGCCGTCAGCACACCGGTTTTTTCGCCGTCGGCAAATAAAGCCACAGCCTGAGGCTCGCCGTTATGGGCTATGCGGAAACTGTCAGCCAGCAACAACTGCCGTCCTGTGTTGGCATCCAAAGCAGTATCAAACTGGCCTTGCGGCAGCATCAGAGTCAGCAAGGCTGAACAAAGTAAGACCGCAAATACAATGAGTAAGGTATCTGGCATACGCCAGCCAGCGGCTTTGATCCCAGTGGGCAAATCACTCATAGCTCACCTGCAACGACATAGGCAGGTTCAGGTAACGCCAGCGGCCATCTTCGCGCTGACAAGCCTGTACCTTGCCTGGTAAGGCTTGCCAGACCCGGCCATCCATTGCAACGTAAGTATCAGGTGCTACTTTGCTGTTATCTACCAGATCAGGCGTAGTGCATTGCAGTCTGGCCTGCTGTATCCCTTGCTGGAAAAAGGCGGTATCCCCTGCAAGTAAACGGCTGAATTTCATGCCTGATGCCACCCAGCCTGTGGTTTTCTGCCCTTGTTGCACGGCTTTGGCTTTCGCCTCACTGGCATCTGCTATCCAGACACCGCCCCGGCCTTCGACCTGTAACTGCGCTGTGTCCGGGTCAATAAAATTCGCCCGCAGCACTGTGGCTTCGTCCACACCAAAACCAAAGTCTGTATTGGTATCGATCAGTAAACGTAATAACCGGCCTTCGCGATTACGCTCACGAAAATGAGTGTCGGTCACCCCTAAAGTAAAAGACTGCAAGCCACCTGCTGCTCTGTAGGTTAACCAGCTGCCATCCAGATCTGAGCTACAGCTTTGATGGTAGTAACACAAAGGCGCATTAGGTTCAGTGGCATAAGCGCCATACTGCAGCGCTTTAATTGTTTGACCACCACTGATCATCGGGATCTTTTTCTCTGTATTCCCTGCCTGCACTGCAGTACCGGCGCTGGAACCCGCCAGTGGTACACCGGCATCAAGACGCTGATGTAATAGCTTGGCAAGTTCAGTAAATTCGCCCGGCTTTTTCTGCAGGCTACGCATCGTCAGCGACTGATCGCCGCCATTAATAAAAATAGCGTCAGCCTCCAACAGCATCTGCTGCATCAATTGCGGATTGCGGCACATCTTCTGCTGATAAGCCGCCAGCTCAGGGTAACGCTCCGATCTTTTGTACTGACCATTCCAGCGGAATCGATCCTCGTCTAAAGTGTCACAGTTGCCCACCTGCACTAAGGCAGGTTCTATCGGCAGCCAAACAGCGTCAGCACCAGCAGCATTAAAAAGTTGCAGGTAATAATCCACCCAATCCATAGGGCTGTTGGAGGAAGCGCTGATCAGCACTAACTTAGGTTTTGCTGCTGACACTTTAGCCACTGCTGCAGCACCAGAGGCTTTAGCCCGCGTCAGGGCACGGTTTTTCGCTGACTGAATAAAATGCTGAAACATCTGCTGCACATAAAGTTCTGTGCCGTCAAAATAGACTTTGACCTGAGCTGTGCTGCCGTCTTTCAGCACAGGCCGCTGCTCAAACACATCGTCCAGTAAATTCTGTTCGTCGTCCGACAACTCAAAAGACTCAAACTCGCTGTACCAGCTATCTTCCGGCCAGTCTTTGGTTTGCATCTGCTCTAATTTAGTCAGTAGCAAGGGTTTGATCTGCTGCGCTCGAGCCGCTTTATCCGGCCATTTTGGCAAAGC
>CAMLSF010000179.1 GCA_946482615.1 uncultured Chromatiaceae bacterium
ATCACCGATGACGCGACCATGCTGTTTTCTGCGAGGCGTCTGGATTTCGGTGCCTTTTTTGAAACTATCGAAGAGCTGGACATTGGCGACCCTGTATTAAGAGACGTCATTCTAAAGTCGGTGATCCCCGTGAACCAAAACCACAGCCTTGAAATTCTGCTGATGGATACCTACGAAGACTATATTCGCGACGTGACTCATGTGTTTGCCTCGCCCAATTTCGAAGATGCTGCACTGCTGGATTTTAAACAAGACAGTGATTTGTATGGTTTGACGTTACGATCCTTGCTTGGCGAAGCAGCAGTGTGGACCAATAAGCTGTATTACCGCAAAAGTGACAAGTTAAGCAAAGAAGGCGAAGCTTTTCCTGATTTAGCGCCTCCGGGCTCACCTGCCTCTGATTTTCCGGTGCGGGAAGATATTATTACCGTAGGAGAAAATGAAACTGAGCTAGGTTGGCGAAGCGATTTTGAGACAACGAATCAATGGGGTTTGTTTAGTTCGGGTGTTCAGATCACACAAATTGATCTGGACTACAACACTGTGTTAGATGGCGATTGGATCCGCTTTGTCTACGACGGCGATGATTTCAGACCAGATCCACAACAGCGTTTTATTGTATTGACTCCAGAGAACATCAATTCTTCAATAAAGCAAAAAGAAACCAGCTATGCTGGCTACGTTAATCAGGTATTTGAACGCGGTGATTGGGATTTTGGCACTGGTGTGCGGATTGAACGGGACGGTTTTGCCGACGAAAGCTTAGTGTCGCCCAGGTTCAGCCTTAATTGGCAGCCGGCTGGTAAGGTCCGATATTTTGCAACCGCAGGACTTTTTCATCAGTCGCCCAGGTTTTTACAGCTGGCCGCTAACGCGTCAAACGATCTGAAGAATGAAAAAATCAGCCATGGCAGTGTAGGTTTTAAATATTTTCTGACCGCCAATTGGTCGGTGTTAACTGAGGCCTATTATCAAAATCTTGATAAGCTGGTGGTAGACCTTGATAGAGCCAGCGGAACCTTTGCCAACAGGGGAGAGGGCAGGTCATATGGTGTTGATATAGTGCTTAAGGGGACTATCCACGAAGGTATTTATACCACCGCAACTTACTCTTACAACGATATCGTCATCGACCAGAAAGACGGTCGCGGTGAGCTCGCTGCTGATTTTAGTCGCAAGCATGTCGCGACCCTGGGCCTGACCTGGGAAATCAACGACCGCTGGAAAGTCGCCGGACGTTACAAATATCTTTCAGGCAGGCCAGACGACCACTTTATTATTCACTCAGACGTGCTGGGACCCGGACAACCTTTACGTTATTCGAAAGAGATTACGCAAACTAATGTCGGTCGCCAAAGCGGTTACGGCTTGTTAAACCTTCGTGTTGACTACAGGCGTGCCTTTGGCCCCCTGGATGTCACCGCCTTTCTTGATGTGATTAATGTCACGGCAGCGTCGTCCAATGACGACACCGAGTTTGACTACCGCCGGGGTGTGGAAGTGATAGACGATAGTGAAGCCGAGCCATTAATTGGTCTTCGGTTTGATTATGCCTGGTAACAGAGGAGAGCAGATGGTTCGCATACTTGAGCAAGCGCCGATCCGGGTCTTGATTGTCGAAGATAATCGCGACATTTGTGCGAACATTGCCGCTTATCTCGAACAGCATAACTACATTCTGGATTTTGCCTATGACGGGATCAGTGCTATGCATCTGGCCTTAAGCAACAGATTTGACGTCATAGTGTTGGACCTGATGCTGCCGGGCATGGATGGCCTGAGTTTCTGCAAAAAGCTGCGCATTGATGCCAGCATAGATAAACCCGTACTGATGCTGACGGCTCGTGACACCCTGGAGGATAAACTGAAGGGCTTTGAGGCGGGAGCCGACGACTATTTGGTCAAACCATTTGCATTACAGGAGCTGCACGCGCGACTGCAGGCACTGTACAAGCGCAGTCACGGCAAAACCGATAATCTGCTTGTTGTAGGTGAGCTGACATTCAATAAATCCACACTGCAGGTGTACAGAGCGGGGCGCAGGGTTGATATCAACCCTGCAGGTCTGAAGTTACTGCAACGCTTGATGGAAGAAGCGCCTGCTGTGGTGGATCGTGATGTGCTTGAAACCTTGTTGTGGGCTGATGAAGTGCCGGATGGAGATGCGCTTCGCTCCCATATGTACAAGCTGCGACAGGCGATAGACAGACCCTTTGACCGGCCACTTATTCATACAGTGCACCGGATTGGCTACCGTATTGCAGAGGATGCAGAGTAAATGTACAAGCGCAGTTTACGTCAGCGTGTCGCTATTGCATTCGCGATTTGTGTGGCTGTACTTAGTATTGCCTGGGGGCTGGCTTTTTTTGCTGCGATCCGGTTGAGTGAAGATCGTGTGCTGATGCAGCAGCTGGAGGTTGCCGCTAAAAGTTATCCTTCATTGACCATGAACCTTAGCGGATACGATAAGGTAAGCAGCTTGCCGGAATCGCTGCAGGACTGGGCTCAGACCAACCCTGCTGAAGGATTGTACGAATTCGAAGCCGAAGAATTACATGTCGCTGTGGTAGCGGCGGACCATGACAATCAAAAGGCTTTTGTGGTGTTCGACGTTGCCGGTATTGAGGCAGCATCGTCAGAGGATTGGTGGTTGCTGCTTGTGATCACTGGTGCAGTGGGAACCCTTGGCGCTTTAGGGTTTGCGCTGGGTATTATGGTAATGCGCAGAGCTGTAGCCCCGGTTGCACAGCTGGCCAAAGCTGTGGCGGAGATCGACCTTGAACACCTGTCGGTCGAAGATTATAAACGTATCGGATCCAGCCGCTTTGGTGACGATGAAGTGGGGTTGCTTGCGGCGACCATTGAAAAGACTCTGGAGCGTATCAGTGCCTTTGTGGCCAGGGAGCGTTACTTTACCAGTTCAGCCAGTCATGAGTTACGCACTCCAATCACTGTGATTACAGGGGCATTAGAGCTGCTGGAACAAAGCCAGTTGTCAGAGGCTGATGTGAAGGCGCTGGATAGAGTCAGGCGTGCCACTCTGGATATGAGAACCACCATAGAGATGTTCTTGTGTCTGGCCCGCGAAACCGATGATGGTTTGTATAATGAGCAGTTTTTAGTGGCGCCTTTGGTCAGCAACGCTATAGATTTGCAGCGTCATTTGTTAAACCACAAAAAGGTTGATGTTGAAATCAACCCTCTGGTCAACCCCAGTGTCAGCGGGCATCCGCAGGCTTTTGCGATAGCAGTGAATAATCTGGTGCGAAATGCTTTTGAACACGCCCGCGCCGGGCAAGGGCCAATCTCTATTCTTATTAAAGAGCGTGAGCTTTTTATCACCAATCAATTGAATTATGCTGCGACACAGGACACACAAGCTGAAGCGTCTTCGTCTCAGGGGTATGGTCTGGGCCTTGGCATAGTGCAAAGGTTGTGTGAGCGCAATGGCTGGTCGTTTTCGTTGCTCGTTGATCAGAAGTCTGTAGTGGCCCGTCTGTCGTGGTGATGACGGCAGAAATCGAAAACCATGAAAGTATGAACACAAAAATCCCCGGCAAACAGTTAAACCTGTGGTTCGGCCGGGGGATTTCGTCAATTCAGTTAATGCTTAATGGCCTGGCAGTGCATGCAAATAAACTTGCGGTGCAGTGGATAATGCCTGATGGATCATTTGAGTTGGCTCATCCGCCAGTACCT
Source organism: uncultured Chromatiaceae bacterium (assembly GCA_946482615.1). The sequence continues at coordinate 3,700 of CAMLSF010000179.1, forward strand.
GATCAGCACCAGCTTCTAAACCGTCAAAAGTACGGATCACCACTTGCTCCGCTGACACTTTAGGCACTTCTAAACCTTTGGTTAAATCAGTGTCGATAAAACCTACGTGTAAACCCAAGACCTGGGTTTGTTGTGCGGCCAGTTCCTGCCGCACCGCATTGGTCATGGACCAGGCGGCTGATTTAGTCACAGAGTAAGTGGCTAATAATGGGCCTGTGATCCAGCTGGCAATAGACAACACATTGATAATGCCACCACCGCCGTTGTTCGCCAGCACAGGTGCAAAACCCTGAGTTAAACGCAGTGGGCCATACAGGTTAGTTTCCAGCTGACGACGCATCATGGTTTCAGCATCTTCGGTCAGCATAGCGCCAAGTTCGGCTACACCAGCGTTATTGATTAACAAGGTCAGATCCGAACATTGTTCAACCAGCTTTGCTATATCGTCTTTGTTTGTCACATCTAATTTGACCGGGACCACACCTTCCAGTGTGATGCTGTCCGGGTTACGCGCTGCTGCATATACTTTACGGGCACCACGGGCCAGCGCTTCTTTGGCAAAAGCTAAACCTAAACCACGGTTAGCACCTGTCACTAATACCACTGCATTTTCAAGTTTCATATCATTTACCTTTATAAAATATGATGATTATCATATTTATGGTTAAAAAAACGGGCGAACCCGACTAGTGCTGTTGTTGACTCTCTGAATAACGTCGAACTAAATCTTCACGACAGGCTGTTAAATACTGCATGGCCTGAGCTGTGTCCTTTAAACCCCGTGCCAGTTGTATTGCACCAACTAAGCTGCTGATCAGCAAAAACGCACTTTCGCGACTTAAGTTTTGGTGACTCAGCCACTGCACTTTGTCGACATAAGCTTCAATAGTTTTGGCTGCGACAGCTTTAGTGTCCTGGTCCAGCCGGAAAAAATCTGAGCCTAATGCTGCTACCGGGCAACCTGCACCTTCGGTGCAATTATTCAGATGCTGCTCTGACAGATAAATCTCAATAAAAGCAATAAGGGGCTGCACACCCTCGCCGATACGCGCTGCCAGGCTTTGTTCAAGCAAAGTGGCAGATTCTGCACCGGCATAACTCAAAGCCTCAGCCAGCAATGCGTCTCTGTTGGCAAAGTGGGCGTAAAAACCACCGTGGGTTAAACCCGCTTGTTTCATCACGTCAGCCACAGCCAGAGCATCAAAACCATCTCTGCGGATAATCTTTGCCGCTGTCTGCAGAATGCGTTGATGGGTCATCTCTTTTTTAGTGAAAGCTGTCATCACAATGGCCTGTGGCTGATAATATGATGGTTATCATATTTTTATTTGTATCTGCTGGCAAGTAGTTTTTTTGAGCAAAAGCATGTGTCTGACGCAGTGCAGCTGTAAGTGATTGAGTTGTCTGGTTTTAAAGTTAAAAAATAATGACTCAGCGATTTAAGTCCAGATAGTGTTGCAGCTGTGCCACCCGCTTTGGCCGTTCAAACAACTGATACAACTCCAGCCAGTCGGACAACTGCATCAGCGGTAAATCCTGCAACCAGCTGGTTTTTTCAGGCTGAAACTCAAAGGCTTGCAAACCCTCGTCTTTGAGCACTTGTATGCCCGCCATCAGTTCGATCACAAGGCCGTTTTTGTCAAAACGGGCAAAGCCCTGGCTGCGATAAATGGGATGAAGAGAGACAGGCAGAAGCTGAGCATACCGACCCAGCAGGGTTTTAAACTGCTCAAAGCGTTCCAGTGTACAAACGAGATCCAAATCCCGGGCCTGGGCTTCTATGCCATAACTTTGTAGTAAAAAGCTGCCGCCTATGGCCCAGTCTGAGGGGCCAAGCAGTTGCACTAACTCTGCGGCGACTTGCCTGATCTCAGTGGTTTGCATCGGTACCTGGAGAAACCTGTTCGACACGGGCGATAAAGTGCCCCTTCGCCAGCCGGGTTTTTATCTGTTGGCCTATCACAAGTGATGAAGCGTCAGTAATGACTTGCTGCTCTGCGTCAAAGCTGATGCTGTAGCCGCGCTCTAACGTGGCGAGGGGACTGACGGTATGTAAACGGCTGCTTTGCAATAACCACTGCTGCTGCTTTTGTTTCAGTAACTGTTGCATCGACTGATGCAACTGATGCTGGTGCTGACTCAGTTTTTGTTGCTGCTGTTTAATCCGCACCAGTGGCGTCAGTTGTTGCAGACGATGCTGCAAAAACTGCCGCTGTTGGGACGCTTTATCGATACGTCTTAGTAAGGCGTTTTGCAGACGCAGCTGCAATTCATCCAGGTACTGCTGTTGTTGCTGTAAACGCCGGGCCGGGTCGAGCAAAGTTAAACGATGCACTAAAGCTGTTAAACGGGGTTGCTGCTGCCGTAAATAACTTTGCATCGAACGTTGCAGCCGCTGCTCTGCGGCTTGCACCAACTGCAGTTGTTGTTGCTGATCCGGTGATACCAGCTCAGCTGCGGCAGAAGGTGTGGCTGCACGCACATCGGCAACAAAATCCGCTATGGTAAAGTCAATTTCATGACCTACGGCACTGACGGTTGGGATAGGGCAATGGGCTATTAAACGTGCCACCTGCTCGTCATTAAAACACCATAAATCTTCCAGCGAACCACCACCCCGGCCAATCAGCAATACATCCACTTCATTGCGCGAAATAGCTTTTTGAATGGCATTGTAAATTTGCGTCGGTGCCTGAGTGCCCTGCACTAAACAAGGATAGATAATGACTTCAAGCGCTGGGGCGCGGCGCTTCAGTACTGTGATGATATCGCGGATGGCTGCACCAGTCGGCGAGGTGACCACTCCAACTTTTTGTACTTTTTTCGGCAGCGGCTTTTTGCGCTCTGGCGCTAATAAACCTTCAGCGGCTAAAGTGGCTTTGATTTGTTCGTACTGTTGCTTCAGTAAACCATCACCCGCAGGTTCCAGCATATCGGCCAATAACTGATACTCCCCCCTGGGTTCATACACACTGATGCGGGCGCGGATCAGAATTTGCTGACCATTTTTTGGCTGCAGGCTGGCGTATCTGTTGCTTTGTTTAAACATTGCCACTTTGACCTGAGCGGCCTGATCTTTGAGTGAAAAGTACCAGTGACCGGAAGAGGCGGCGATAAAATTGGACACTTCACCCACCAACCAGAGCTGGCGAAATTGCAGCTCCAGAGTCAGGCGAACTTCAGAGTTTAAGCGGGAGACAGTATAAATATCAGCTTGCGACATAA
>CAMLSF010000180.1 GCA_946482615.1 uncultured Chromatiaceae bacterium
AACGAAAAAGGCCGCTTAATGCAGCGGCCCTGTAGGTTCGTCAAAAATAAGGTCTTCCATCTGGGCATAAGCATTTTCACGACCAGGCACATTAAACAGCACCATCAACACCACCCATTTTAAATCGTCCAGGCTGACAGAACTCTGATCCAGGTCCATCACTCTGTCCAATACCATCTCACGGGTGGGCGCATCCAGCACGTTGATTTGTTCCAGAAACAGCAGGAAACCCTGACACTCAGTCTCCAGCTTGCGTTGCTCTTCCACAGTATAAATACGGACTGCGGTCGAATTCAGTTTGGTTAAATAGGGCTTAACATGACTTTCCTGCAAGGCAGACAACGAATCCAGCCAACGCAGGGCCTTAAAAATATCATCATCATGGAAACCAGCTTTACTGAGCTCACGCTGCAGATCGGCATGATTTACATAAATTTCTGACTCGTTATGGATGTAGTTTTCAAACAAATATATGAGGATATCAAACATAGTCAGGCCCTCCTCACTCTGATGTAACCACCAGGTACTGCTGCCACTTCACCGGCCAATTCCAGTTGAAGTAATTCAATTGAGACTTGCGCTACAGATAAACCACTAGATTCTGCTATCACATCAATCGCAGTGGCCTCATCACCTACGTTAGCCAACAAGCCGTCGTCAAACAAGCCTGTTTGTAAATTTTTTTCTTTGTCCTTTACAGTACTTAGACCGTTATTTTGCAAAAAGCTCCATTCTTCTATGATATCGGCAACACAAGTGGTTAATTTAGCACCTTGCTGGATTAGTTGATGGCAGCCTGCCGCCTGCGGATTGTAGATAGAACCGGGGATCACAAAGAGTTCCCGGCTGTACTCAGCGGCATAACCTGCGCTAATAAGTGAACCACTTTTGACCGCAGCTTCCACCACCAAAGTGCCTAAGCTTAGTCCCACTACAATACGATTGCGCAGCGGGAAATGCTCTCCTTTAGGGGGCACGTCGGGTAAAAACTCCGAGACCAAAGCGCCGCTATTGGCAATATCAGCTGCCAGCTCTTTATGCTGTGCCGGATAAACCGTATCAAAACCATGACCCAGCACAGCTATGGTGTTGCCATTTACTGACAAAGCCCCTCTGTGGCTGCAACCATCTATGCCTTTGGCCATGCCGCTGGTGACAGTTAAACCTAAACGGCATAAATCGGCGGCAAAGTTAAAAGCCACTTGTTTGCCTGTGGCGGTGGGCTGACGACTGCCTACTATGGCTATCTGCGCTTCGTTTAACAAAGCCGGATTGCCTTTGATAAACAAAGCAAAAGGAGGCTGTTTAATCTGGCTGAGTAATTCAGGGTAAAGCGGATCTGTGTAGCGGATAAAATGATGATCAGGGCTGCTGTGCAACCACTCGAGACAATGTTCAATACGTTGTGCAGTCACAGCCCTGTGGCATTGGATTTGGCCCGCAGTAAAACCCAGTTGCTGCAGCTGCTGATCATCCAGTTGATGAAAATCAGCAGTCGAGACCAGCTCGGCCCACTGCTGATGCTTTAGCCTGTCCATGGACGGAATGGCAGCTAAACGTATCCAATGCTCGAGGTCATCCATGCTCCTCTCCTTTGTCAGCACATCAGAGATTACCTATTAAATCACCCACCCGTACTGGTTGTTCTGTGCGTAAAATCATCGCAAAACTGCTGTGTTCACTCACTTTGACTATCATCAGCTGCCCCACTAATTCGGTGGGCATCTCGTCGGCAGAACCTACGACTTCGTGCAAAATACGCTGCAGCTTATCGCTGTCTTCCGGATACGAAGGTTTATCCCCAAAATCGACCACTGAAGGGGATTGGCGAAATATTCCTAACAGATGACCTGGTTGCAGCTGAGCATTCTGGCCCTGATTCAGCAGCACTATTTCGCCTTTAGCAAACTCGCGCCATTCGGATGCACTGTCCACTATCACCCCTGACACCACAGATTCTGGCGAGCGCAGCTGAAAAAAATCCGGATACACAGACTGCTGTGGCAGAGGCAATAAACGATCCCCTTGTTTCACTTCACGTCTGGATTTTTGCACTTCAATCCGACTGATTTGTTGCTCGTCGACCATAGCGGGCGGCAAAACTTTGGCTTCTGCCATTAAGATGGCTTCATAACCCAAAACATCACCGCTTTGTGGATCTTCGTACACTTCGCCCTGACGATAGATACCGTATCTTTGAGTCAAATCCAGCTCCCCCTGTACATACAGCAGATGACCGGATACAGCGTTTTTCACATTTTCTTTTCCACCCAATACGTAAGGCAGGCTTTCCAATTCTTCTTCGGAAACCAGTTGCTCCTCCGACAAAAAAGGTTCAATAGCAGCAAGAGCTACTGCAGGTATAGCTTTATCCGCTTTGGCCATCCGGCGCACCTGAGGAGTTAATTTGATCGCAGTTGAAACTGTGGCATTGTGTTGCACCTGGCTTGTATCCGACCGACTGGCTGCCACTCGCTGACTAGTTAAGCTCAGTATAGGCTGACCATCGGCATCAAACTGCAGGTGTAACTCATCTCCCGGATAAATCAGATGGGGATTACTGACTTGTGGGTTTAGCTTCCACAAACGTGGCCACAACCAGGGATGTTGCAGATATAAGCCGGCGATATCCCATAAGGTATCCCCTCGTTTCACCACATATAAGGTGGGTGCGTCGGCTTTGAGTTTCAGCTCATCAGCCAGCAGAACAGTACTGAAAAACACAGAAAAGCCGACCAAAATAGCAAGAAGCCGCTGTCGCATAACCCCATCCCCATCCGTACTTATCGTAATTCTTGCACACTAAGCTATTCATACTGAGCATAAATGGCTAAAATTAGACCATAGCACAGCCCATTGAACATAGACGATTTTTGTAGGTCCCATGACAGTATTAACAGTTTTACATTATCCAGACGAACGTTTACGCACAGTAGCTAAAGCAGTGCCTGAAGTAACGGCCGAAATTAAACAACTCGTAAAAGACATGCTGGAAACCATGTATGACGAAAATGGCATAGGTTTGGCAGCGACTCAGGTCAATGTGCACAAACGGGTTGTCGTGATCGACATCTCTGAAAACCGGGATCAGCCCATGGTTTTTATCAACCCTGAAATCATTGCCAAAAGTGGTGACACTGAGTACGAAGAAGGTTGCTTGTCGGTACCACAAAGCTACGCCAAAGTGGAGCGCGCCGCTGCAGTGACAGTCAAAGCGCAAAACGAAAAAGGCGAATGGTTCGAACTGCAGGCAGAAGGTTTACTGGCCATCTGTTTACAGCACGAGTTGGATCATTTGGTCGGTAAATTATTTATCGACTATTTATCGCCGTTAAAACGTGACCGTATTAAGAAAAAGCTGGAAAAAGAAGCTCGTCTCGCAGCCCGTTAACCAGGCAGGAATTATTTTGACCACTCCTTTACGTATTATTTTTGCGGGCACACCAGATTTTGCTGCCCGCCATCTCGCCGCCCTGCTGGATTCTCCTCATCAGGTGATTGCCGTCTACAGTCAACCCGACAGACCCGCAGGTCGTGGTCATCAGTTGCAACAAAGCCCGGTGAAACAACTGGCGCTGCAGCATGATATTCCGGTGTATCAGCCGAAATCATTAAAAAAAGCCGCAGCTCAACAAGAATTAGCGGCTTTAAATGCCGATCTGATGGTGGTGGTGGCTTATGGCCTGATTTTGCCTCAGGCTGTACTGGATGCGCCGCGTTTAGGTTGTATCAATGTGCATGGCTCTTTATTACCACGCTGGCGTGGTGCTGCACCAATTCAACGCGCCATCTGGGCTGGTGACGCCGAATCCGGTGTCACTATTATGCAAATGGACATAGGGCTGGATACAGGCGCTATGCTGAGCAAAGTCAACACCCCTATAGCAGCAGATGAAACCAGCACCAGCCTGTACGACAAACTGGCGTTAACAGGCCCTGTCGCTTTAGTCGATGCTTTAGCCAATCTGGAAGCCCTGCAGGCCCAGGCTCAGCCGCAACAGGATGAGTTAGCCAACTACGCCGAAAAATTGTCGAAAGAAGAAGCTTTGCTCGATTTTACCAAGCCAGCTATAGCCCTTGAACGCGAAATCCGCGCTTTTAACCCATGGCCAATGAGCTATCTGCAACTGGATGCTCAGCAGCTGAAAATCTGGCGTGCTGTAACAGAACCCGGCTCAGGTCAGCCGGGTCAGGTTCTGCGGGTTGATAAAAAAGGCATCGCCATTCAAACCTCTGATGGCGTGTTGGTGATCACCGAATTACAACCTGCCGGCAAAAAAGCCATGAAAGTGGTGGATTTCCTCAATGGCCGCGCCGACTGGTTTCAGCCGGGCCAGATGTTGAGCCCTATTGATGGGCAGAGCTGATGAGTAAAAACTTACGTGCCTTAGCGGCAACAGCCTGTTATCAGGTGGTGGATCAGGGCAAGTCTTTATCTGAAGTTCTGCAAAAAGCACAGCAAGAACTGGACTCACCTTTAGATAGGGCCCTGCTGCAGGAAATCTGTTTTGGTGTGATGCGTTATTTGCCGCAACTGGAAACCGTCTGCCAGAAGCTGATGGATAAACCATTGGTGAAACATCTGCGCCCGCTGCAGTTTTTAATTTATGTCGGTTTGTATCAGTTGAAATACCTGCGGGTACCTGACCATGCCGCCATAGGCGAAACGGTAGAAGCTGCCCGTGCCTTAAAGGGTCAGAGCCTGACCGGCTTAATTAACGCCGTGTTACGTTCAGTACAACGTCAGCCTGAAGTGTTTGATGTTCAGGATGCTCCTTTAGCAGTGCAATACAATCATCCGGGCTGGATCATTCAGCAGCTGCAACAAGCCTATCCAGAGCAGTGGCAACAGATCCTGGCTGAAAATCAGCAAAAAGCGCCGCTGTGGCTGCGGGTCAATCAGTTACGCACTACACCTGAAGCTTATCTGGCGGCTCTTGCCGCTGAAGGTATAGCCGCCAGTCAGCCTTTTGCCTATTTACCTTGTGCTCTGCTGCTGGAACAGGCTTCTGATGTGACTTTATTACCGGGTTATGCTGAGGGCTGGTTTTCAGTACAGGACGGTGCAGCCCAGCATGCGGCTTATTTTCTGGGTGCCCGTAATAATGATTCAGTCCTGGATGCCTGCTGCGCTCCGGGAGGCAAAACCTGCCATATTCTTGAACTGGCACCAGAAGCCGATGTATTAGCGCTGGATAAAGACCCACGCCGTTTAGACAGGGTGTACGACAATCTGGACCGTTTAGGTTTAGATGCACGGGTGATGGCCGCTGATGCGGCAGATCCGGATGATTGGGCTGGCTTTCAAACCTTTGACCGTATCCTGCTGGACGTCCCTTGCTCCGCCACTGGCGTCATTCGTCGTCACCCGGATATTCGCTGGTTACGGAAAAAAACCGATATAGCGCCACTGGTTGAATTGCAGCAACAAATTCTGCGTAAGATCTGGCCTTTGTTAAAACCTGATGCTGAATTGTTGTATGCCACCTGCTCTGTGTTGCCGGAAGAAAATTTGCAGCAAATTAAGACCTTTTTAGCAGAGCATCCGGATGCAAAATTAATCCCGCTGGCCGACAGTCATCCGCAGTTGCACTGGCAGATTTTGCCGGGACAGCAGCAGATGGACGGTTTCTTTTATGCCAAACTTCGCAAGACTAAAGGCTAACGCAGAGGCTTTATGAAAATTATTATTCTGGGTGCAGGTCAGGTGGGTGGCACTTTAGCGGAAAACCTGGTTGGTGAACAAAACGATATTACAGTGGTCGACACCAATATTGAAAAGCTGCGCGCCCTGCAGGACAGATACGATTTGCAGGTGGTGCATGGCCATAGTGCACACCCGGATATTTTAAAACGAGCCGGTGCAGAAGACGCCGATATGATTATTGCGGTCACCAGCAGCGACGAGGTGAATATTGTCGCTTGCCAGGTGGCCTACAGTATTTTTAATACACCGCTGAAAATAGCCCGTATCCGCACCAATCAGTATCTGAAGTACCGCGAGCAGTTATTCCATAAAGACGATATGCCGGTTGACCATTTTATCTCTCCTGAGACTCTGGTGACTGACTATATCAAACGCCTGATCGACTACCCTGGCGCCTTGCAGGTGGTGGAATTTGCGGAAGGTCAGGTCAGTTTAGTCGCAGTCAAAGCCTATTATGGTGGTTTACTGGTCGGCCATGCCTTATCCACTTTAAAGCAGCATATGCCGCATGTAGATGCCCGTGTTGCTGCTATTTATCGTCGTGGCCACGCCATTAAACCCTTAGGTACCACAGTAATAGAAGCAGACGACGAAGTATTTTTTGTTGCCGCCACTAAACATATCCGCGCTGTAATGAGCGAGCTGCAAAAGCTGGAGAAAAGCTATCACCGCATTATGATCGCAGGTGGTGGTAATGTCGGTTATGGTCTGGCCCGGGCTTTAGAGAAAAACCACAGCGTCAAACTGATAGAACGCAGTAAAGAACGCGCTGAATACCTGTCCAGTGCTTTGGACAATACAGTGGTGTATGTCGGAGATGCGTCTGACCCAGAACTGCTGGAAGAAGAAAACATTGAACAGGTCGACGTGTTTTTAGCCGTCACCAATGACGATGAAGCCAATATTATGTCGGCCATGCTGGCCAAACGTATGGGCGCACAAAAAACCATGGTGCTGATTAAACGCGGCGCTTATGTCGATTTGCTGCAAGGGGGTGAAGTCGATATAGCGGTATCACCACAACAAGCCACTATTTCAGCATTGCTGACCCATATCCGTCGTGGTGACATAGTCAACGTTTACTCACTGCGCAGAGGCGCTGCTGAAGCCATTGAAGCTGTGGCACATGGTGATAA
>CAMLSF010000181.1 GCA_946482615.1 uncultured Chromatiaceae bacterium
GCTCAGGCTTTCCGGGATGGTGCAACCACCATTTTTGTGATGCCAAAAAACCAGTTTGATGTGACAGTGATAGGCCCTGTGTCTATTGAAAATGCCCGGCAAATTGCCGAATCGGTGCGCTAAATGCTGGAAGAAATTGCTACCGTGATGAAAAGCCAGACCGATGGGGTCTGGCTAAAAACTCAAAGTGTCAGCAGTTGTAATGCCTGTCAGGCGAATAACGATTGTGGTACTGGTGTGGTGGCTAAAGCTTTAACTCCCCGTGAAAACCTGTTTTTCGTTAAAAGCCAGTTGCAGCTGCTGGAAGGGCAAAAAGTAAAGATTGCCGTCAGTGAGCAGCATCTGTTGTCTGCTGCGGCTTTATTGTATTTGCTGCCATTGTTTTGTCTGATTGCTGTGGCTGCTTTACTCAGCCGTTTGCAACTGGCAGAAACAGCCATAGTGATTGGGTCCTTCACTGCCTTAGTTGCTGGTTTTGCTGTCGCGCGTCTTTTCACCGGCACTGCTGCTCAACAAGAACAAATCGAAATCCTTGCGGTATTACCGGACCTTGCCGTGCAACATATCCGAATCACAGATTAATACTTCGCTGAAATCCGCTGTAACATCTGAACACATAGCAACCAATGCAGAGATCGAGTACAATTCGCGGCAAATTTATCTGAATCAACTTTGGTGTTCGCCCGGTTTGTGACCATAAGGGTCAGAGTGGGGCCACCTGATAGCAGCTTTAGCGGAAAAAATGCCAAAAATTACTCATATTCGTAACTTTTCAGTCATAGCCCACATAGACCACGGCAAATCAACCTTGTCGGATCGTCTGATCCAACACTGTGGTGGTTTAACCGATCGCGAAATGCAGGCGCAGGTTTTAGATTCTATGGATCTGGAACGTGAACGTGGCATCACTATTAAAGCGCAAAGCGTGACCTTGCATTACAAAGCCAAAGATGGCGAAACCTACCAACTGAATTTTATCGATACGCCTGGCCACGTTGACTTTACCTACGAAGTCAGCCGTTCTCTGGCCGCCTGTGAAGGTGCGTTGTTAGTGGTGGATGCGGGTCAGGGGGTCGAAGCTCAGACGGTAGCCAACTGCTATACAGCGCTGGAAATGAACCTCGAAGTCTTACCAATTCTGAATAAAATCGACTTACCTCAAGCCGATCCGGACCGTGTTGCTGAAGAAATTGAAGACATTATTGGTATCGAAGCTGTAGGTGCAGTGCAATGTTCTGCCAAAACAGGTTTAGGTATTGAAGATGTACTGGAGACTATAGTCGCCAATATTCCGTGCCCAGAAGGTGATGTCGATGGCCCAACCCAGGCTTTAATTATCGACTCCTGGTTTGACCCTTATCAGGGCGTCGTGTCACTGGTGCGGGTAAAACACGGCAAAATCCAGCTGAAAGACAAAATCAAAGTGATGTCGACCGGCATGGTCTACGAAGTCGACAAAGTAGGTGTCTTTACCCCTAAAGCCAACAACACAGGTATTTTAAGTACAGGTGAAGTGGGTTTTGTCATTTGTGGCATCAAAGAAATTAAAGGCGCTCCGGTTGGCGATACCTTAACTTTAGCGAAAAACCCTGCGACAGAACCATTACCGGGCTTTAAGCGGATTAAACCTCAGGTTTATGCCGGTGTATTCCCGGTCTCTTCTGACGATTACGAAGATTTCCGTGATGCGCTGGAGAAACTCAGCTTAAACGACTCGTCTTTGTTTTATGAACCAGAAAGTTCCAGCGCTTTAGGTTTTGGTTTCCGTATTGGTTTCCTGGGTATGTTACACATGGAAATTATTCAGGAACGTTTAGAGCGTGAATACGATCTGGATTTAATCACCACAGCGCCGACCGTAGTGTACGAAGTGATCACCAAAAATGGTGAAACCGTGATGGTAGATAACCCAAGTGCATTACCTCCTGTAGGTAACATAGACGAAATTCGTGAGCCTATAGTGGAAGCTCATATTCTGGTACCACAGGAATACTTAGGTAACGTCATCAACCTCTGTATTGAAAAACGTGGTGTGCAGATGAATATGACTTACCACGGCCGTCAGGTCGCCGTAGTGTACGAACTGCCTATGGCCGAAGTGGTGATGGACTTCTTTGACCGCTTAAAGTCAACCAGCCGTGGTTATGCTTCGCTGGATTATTCTTTTAAACGTTTCCAGGCCTCAGAGATGTCACGGGTTGATATTCTGATCAACGGTGAGCGGGTCGATGCTTTGGCTATTATCAGCCATAAAGACTTTGCCCAGGGCCGTGGCCGTGAGCTGGCCGAAAAACTGAAAGATCTGATCCCTCGTCAGATGTTTGATATTGCCATTCAGGCTGCCATAGGCGCACATGTGATTGCCCGTACCACGGTCAAGCAATTGCGTAAAAACGTTTTGGCGAAATGTTATGGTGGCGATATCAGCCGGAAGAAAAAGCTGTTGCAGAAACAGAAAGAGGGTAAAAAACGTATGAAGCAGGTCGGTAATGTGGAAGTTCCACAAGAAGCCTTCCTTGCCATTCTTAAAGTCGGTAAATAACAACAAGGGTAGTTATGGCAGGTTATTTTGCAATTTTCCTCGTAGTATTGACCTTGGCCAGTGGTTTAATCTGGCTGATCGACGTACTGGTATTTGCACCGAAGCGCAAAGTTAAAGTTGCGACCGCTCAGGCTGCTGCAGCCGGCGGCCTGCCATTAAACGCTATAGAAGAACTGGAAAAACCTTCTTATCTGGCAGAAACCGCCAAAGAAATTTTCCCGCTGATTCTGGCTATTACCATTATCCGTTCGTTTTTGTACGAGCCGTTTCAGATCCCATCAGGTTCTATGATGCCTACCTTATTGGTCGGTGACTTTATTCTGGTGGAGAAGTTTTCGTACGACGTCAAAGATCCGGTCTGGCGTAAGCCGCTGATCACCACAGGCCGGCCAGAACGCGGTGACGTGATCGTATTTAAATACCCGGAGCAGCCAACAGTCGACTTTATCAAGCGCACTGTGGGTTTACCGGGCGACCGTATCATCTACAAAAACAAGCAGTTGTTTATTCAGCCAGCCTGTACAGCGGCAGATAAAAGCACTTGTCCTGGTTTAGAGGCTGTGCCTTTAACCTTGCAGGCGGAAGGCGAGTTTATGGATGGTGAATTGCCAACCAAGCGCTATTCAGAGCAATTTGGCGAGCACAAACACGACATACTGCAGCATCCGTTTAAATCAGAACAACTGATGCAGTATTACAAACAGCCAGGTACCGCCATCGAGGAGTTTATTGTGCCTGAAGGCCATTATTTCGCCTTGGGTGACAACCGCGATAATAGCCGTGACAGCCGTTTCTGGGGTTTTGTGCCTGAAGAAAATCTGGTCGGCAAAGCGGTATTTATCTGGATGAGTTTTGAATTTAGTGACGACCCGGACAACTGGTTACCTTCCTGGGTACCTGTCGGTGTGCGTTTTGAACGTTTAGGCAAAATTAATTAATGCAAAAACCTGTCAGCGGCCTGATGAAAAAGCTGGGTTACCAGTTTCAGCAGGTCGCGCTACTCGAACAAGCCCTGACTCACCGCAGTTGTAAAGGTGAGCACAATGAGCGGCTGGAATTTTTAGGTGACGCCCTGCTTAGCATGGTGATTGCCGAAGCCCTGTACAATCATTTCCCTAAGGCCCGCGAAGGCGATTTAACCCGCATGCGTTCTTCTTTGGTGAAGGGCATTACTTTGGCTGAAATAGCTAAAGAACTGGAACTGGCTGAATACCTGCGTTTGGGGCCTGGTGAGATGAAAAGCGGTGGTTTACGCCGTGAATCTATTCAGGCTGACGCAGTAGAGGCAATTTTAGGTGCTATCTTTTTAGACTCCGGCATTGATGCCTGTAGAGAACGCGTTTTAACCTGGTTTGGCAGCCGTTTAACCGGCATCCAGCCCGGCGTACAAAAAGACAGTAAAACCCAGTTGCAGGAATACCTGCAGGGACGTCGCCTGCCTTTGCCTTTGTATGAAGTGATTGACACCAAAGGCGACGACCATGATCAGGTTTTTACTGTACGTTGTACTGTGCAGGGCAGAGCCCCTGTGATCGCGTCTGGCAATTCCAGACGTAAAGCTGAACAGGATTCAGCACGAATTTTGTTGGAACAGATAAAAAATGACCGCTGAGACTTTTGCCGGACTGGTTGCCATAGTAGGCCGCCCAAACGTGGGGAAATCCACTTTATTAAACCAGCTGGTGGGGCAGAAGGTCAGTATTACCTCGCGTAAACCCCAGACCACCCGTCACCGTATAGTGGGCATAGACACCCAGGACAATTACCAGACGGTTTATGTCGACACGCCGGGTCTGCATATCGAAGAAAAACGCGCCATTAACCGGCTGATGAACAAAGCCGCAGCCAGTACGATACTGGATGTAGAGCTGATTATTTTTGTGGTGGAAGGTACCCGCTGGACAGACGACGACCAGATGGTGTTAAACCGTCTGATCGCTGCAAAAAAACCAGTGCTGCTGGTGGTGAACAAAGTCGATTTATACAAAGACAAAGAAGAGCTGTTACCGCATTTACAGTGGCTGAGCAGCCAGCTCGATTTTATGCAAATTGTGCCTTTGTCGGCAGAAAAGGGCACCAATGTGCAGGAACTGCGGGCCTTAGTGCAAAAGCAGTTACCGCCTTGTGAATTCTTTTTCCCTGAAGAATATGTCACGGATCGCAGCAGCCGTTTTATGGCGTCTGAAATAGTCCGCGAAAAGCTGATGCGTTTTTTAGGCGACGAATTGCCTTATGCTGTCACTGTTGAAATTGAACGTTTTAAGTGGGAAGAAAAACACTACCATATCGCCGCTTTAGTGCTGGTGGAACGCGACACCCAAAAGCAAATGGTGATAGGGAAAAAAGGCGAACGTATTAAAACTATTGCCACTGAAGCCCGTAAAGATATGGAAACCTTATTTGAGCAGCCGGTGTTTTTACAGGTCTGGGTGAAAGTGAAATCCGGTTGGGCCGATGACGAGCGAGCACTTCGCAGCTTAGGTTACGGCGAAGACTAAAATGGAGCATCGCAGCTGGCCAGCTTTTATTCTGCACAGCCGCGCTTTTAAGGAACAGCAGTTGTTGGTGCAATTGCTGTTGCCTGAACTGGGCCGGGTCAGCGCTGTGATGCGTAAATCCAGCAGTAAAAAACAACAACGTTTATCGCTACAGCCTTTCCAGTTACTACAACTGGAACTGGTGGGCCGTGCTGAATTAAAAACCGTCAGTAAAGCCGAAGAAGCAGGCCCTGCCTTTTTACTGCAAGGCGAAAAGTTGTTTGGTGCCATGTATTTAAACGAGCTGATTTGCCGTTTATGGCCGGAAAATGTTGGCTCCGACGCTTTATTTGAGTTGTATCAGCAAAGCTTACAGCAACTGCTCACTGACGATCTTGAACCTTGTTTGCGTCAGTTTGAATTTTCCCTGCTGACTGAGTTAGGTCAGCCGGTGGACTGGCACTACGATTCAGCAGGCGAAGTTTTACAGGACGGCGCTTTGTACCAATGGTGGCCCGAGCAGGGCTGGCAAATGGCCGGTAAAGGCTGGAAAGGTGAGGTGCTTAAAGCCATAGGCCAGCAGCACTGGCAACAGGACGACGTACTAAAAACCGCCAAGCAGTTAAGCCGTTTATTATTAGCGCCTTTGCTAGGCAGCAAACCTTTGAGCAGCAGAGCATTATTTCAATCGATCAGGAATTAGTTATGAGCGCCATTTATTTAGGTATCAATATCGATCACGTCGCCACTTTACGTCAGGCGCGTGGCACTTATTACCCTGAACCAGTTCATGCGGCTCTGCTGGCAGAGCAATTTGGTGCCGATGGCATTACAGTGCATTTACGGGAAGACCGCCGCCATATTCAGGACCGTGATTTATTTGTGTTGCGCCAAACCATAGCCACCCGGTTAAATTTCGAAATGGCGGTGACTGAAGAAATGTTAGGTATTGCCGCTCAGCTCAAACCTGAATTTTGTTGTTTAGTGCCGGAAAAACGCCAGGAATTGACCACAGAAGGTGGCTTAGAAGTGGCAGGCCAGTTCGATAAAATTCAGGATGCAGTGCATCGCCTGCAACAAGACAATATTTTAGTCTCGTTGTTTATTGACGCTGATGAAAAACAAATAGCGGCAGCGGCCAAAGCCGGTGCGCCTTATATTGAAATTCATACAGGCCAGTACGCTGAAGCGACAGATCCGAAAAAGCAAAAAGCAGAACTGGAGCGTATCACAGAAGCTGCGGCTTATGCCGCTTCGTTAGGTTTAACAGTCAATGCCGGTCATGGCCTGCATTACCATAATGTGCAGCCGATAGCCGCTATTCCACAAATGTACGAGCTGAATATTGGCCATGCGATAGTCGCCCGCGCCATCTTCTCTGGTTTAGGCCCGGCTGTGGCTGAAATGAAACGCCTGATGGTGGAGGCGCGCCGTTAATGGCCATTGTTGGTTTAGGTACCGACATTATTGAAATAGCGCGCATAGAGCAAAGTCTGGCGCGCTCCCCCCGTTTAGTACAAAGGGTACTGACAGCATCTGAGCAGCAGATTTTAGCTGCCCACGGCCAGCCAGCCCGTTATTTCGCCAAACGTTTTGCCGCTAAAGAAGCTGCAGCCAAAGCCCTTGGTACCGGCATAGGCCGTGGTATTTCTTTCCAGCATTTTATCGTCAGCAACGACCCTTCAGGTCGTCCTCAACTTGAACTCACAGGTCCGGCTAAAGAGCTGGCTGATTCAATGCAAGTGCG
>CAMLSF010000182.1 GCA_946482615.1 uncultured Chromatiaceae bacterium
GTAATGGGATAGACCGACAAACGATGATACAAGTCGGCGCGAAAATGACCTGCTGCCACTTCAGCAGCTAAATCTCTGTTGGTGGCGGCTATCACCCGCACATTCACCGTTTTTACGTCATCTTTGCCAACAGGCTGAATTTCGCCGCTTTGCAGCACCCGCAATAATTTACTTTGCACGCTCAGTGGCAGTTCTCCGACTTCATCGAGGAAGATAGTGCCGCCATCGGCCAGTAAAAATTTACCAGGTCTTTCCCGCTCGGCGCCGGTAAAAGCACCTTTGGCATGACCAAACAACTCAGATTCAGCCAGGGTTTCAGGCAAAGATGCACAGTTTAAATGCACCAGTTGCCGTTTGGCTCTTCTGGATAACTGATGAACAGTGCGGGCGACCAGCTCTTTACCCACACCAGTCTGGCCCTGAATCAGCACTGTGTAATCCGAACCCGCCACCAGTTGAATATCACTTTTTAGCGCCAGCATGGCCTGGCTTTGACCTATCAGCTCACCACCATCCCGGATCAGGGCTTCATGGGTCAGTTCTTCAACCAGATGTTGCGCCTGCAGCGCCTGTTGTTCGAGTTTTTTCAGCTGAATAGCGGTTTTTAGGGTTGCTGCCGACATAGCCGCAATCAAGTCTAAGGTCCGTTCAGCTATCGCAGAAAAAGCATCAGGTTTCAGGCTGTCCAGCGTCAGCACTCCTATCAGTTGACCATCTGAATACAAAGGTAAACCCATACAGGAATGCACGGGCAAATCACCGGCTTGCGCCAGCAACAAGCCATCGTAAGGATCGGCCAGTTCAGTGTCGGATGGAAAACGCACCGGGCTGCTGCTTTGGCAAATGATCGCAAGGCGAGGGTGATCCTTCAGAGCGAAACGACGGCCTAAGGTATCAGCTGTTAGGCCCTGGATGGCCAGCGGCATTAATAGCTCCCCCTGATAAGAGAGCAATACCACAGCATCGCAGTTAATAGCTTTACGCACAGAGCCCAGCAAACGGTCAAAGCGATCTGTAGTAGTGATGCTGTTCGCCAGATCCAGCGCTACTTCCAGCAACAAGGTGGAGTTGAGTTCAGCCATGGCAGCTCCTGCTGATATTGATTCTGCCTAAATTGTGTCACAAAGAATCTTGTTTGTCATTTTGACTCTTTTATTCTGTTGTCATTATGACTCTTTATTTTGCGTATTTTATATTAAATTGTTGATTTTGTTCAAAAAAATAATTGGCATCAGAACTGCACTATATAAGGAAACCAAACCGGAGTCAGGGACTCCACAGGAGCTGATGATGTTTTATGTTGCCCAATTGTTTAGTAATGAAAAACTGTCCACCTCTGACAAATTCGAAGTCTTGTTGCTGGGTGCTAATACGTTATTAGCTTTGTCTTTTAGTGTACTGCTGGCCACAGTGCTGGTCTGTTATCCGCTGTCTTACCTGTTTTCGTTTGAGCTGCAACTGGCAGGGCATGTCACTATGATTTTCAGCGCAACTTTTGTGAAAATTGCCTATGTCTGCCGCTGTATAGCTCAGTACGAACTGCATAAAGAAGTACGTTAGGTTGTGAGTAAAAGAATGAGCCAGCGTCCTCCTTTGATCAATATCCACTGGCCTGAACAGGCAGAGGCGGGTAAGCGCAAAGCTTTATCGGCTTATCCTTTGTTTGCTTTGGCATTCCGGCCTTTTTTTCTCTTTGGTGCTTGCTGGGCTTTTTTGGCAATCAGCATCTGGGCCTTGTGGTTTAGTGGCCTGATGTCGTTTCAGTTTGGTTTTCCTGCCACTTTGTGGCATGCCCATGAAATGCTCTTTGGTTTTGGTGCTGTGGTCGCAGTCGGCTTTTTGCTGACGGCAGCACAAAACTGGACAGGCTTGCCAAGCATTTCGGGCAAACCCTTGCTGCTCCTAAGCAGCCTGTGGCTGACTGCCCGTTTTAGTTTGTTATTCGCCCACTACTCGCCGTTGTTGTGGCTATTTAGTGCGGCTCAGCTGCTGTGGTGGCTTGGTGCTATTTACAGCCTGGCGAGCTTACTCTTCAGGGCGAAAAGTAAAAACAACTATCTGTTTATTCCACTCTTGTCTGTGATGACTTTGCTGAATACGGCTTTTATTTACGCCGCTGCAACAGAGCAGTTTGCCTCGGCTTCGCATTTAAGTCACAGCATGATCCTGCTGTTTGGCATTTTGATGGGCATAGTAGGCGGACGGGTGATCCCATTTTTCACCGCCAGGGCATTAGGACTGGAGCAAATCAAAACGCCATTGCTGGATAAGTTGTTATTGCCGTTGTCCGTGTTTGGCACTGTGTTGTTTATTACAGGTTTTTTTGTCCAGTTACCACTGAAAGCGGGCTGGTTGATGCTGCTGGTGGGGTTTTTACATCTGCTGCGTTTATCCTTCTGGACGCCATGGAAAATCTGGGCAGCCCCTTTGCTGTGGTCTTTACAGCTGGCTTATCTGGCCTTGGCTTTAGGTTTAATTCTACTCGGCATCAGCGATTTAACTCAGCTCCTTGTTTTTAAAGATGTGCTGCATCTGCTCAGTATCAGTGCTATGGCGGGTTTGATCCTCGCCATGATGGCACGGGTGTCTTTAGGTCATACAGGCCGGCTACTGCAGGTTGGCAAAACTATCACTGTAGCTTTTGCTTTGCTGTTGCTGGCTGGCCCGGTGCGGATGCTGGCCAGCTTAGCAGGCTTTCCTTTGTTGTTCTGGCAGGCCAGCGCTGTGTTATGGCTCTGCGCCTTTGCAATTTTTATTCGGTTTTATTGGCCTGTTCTGACTCAGCCCCGGGCTGATGGCAGACCAGGTTGATGTTGTTCTGAACTATTCACTGACACTTACTTACTCAAAAGAGGTTTTATTATGTTATCTGCTCAAACTATTGCCATCGTAAAAAGCACTGTGCCCTTGCTGGAAGGGGCAGGTGTGGCTATCACTAACCATTTTTATCAGCGTATGTTTCAGGTCAATCCTGAGCTGAAAGATATTTTTAATATGACCAACCAGCACAGTGGCCGTCAGCAGTTTGCCTTGTTTAGTGCTATTGCGGCTTATGCCAAAAATATCGATAACCTGTCTGTACTGACTGAAACAGTGGAGCGGGTGGCGCATAAACACACCAGCTTTTTTATTCAGCCTGAGCACTACGACATAGTGGGTCATCACCTGATTGAAACTTTACGTGAACTGGCGCCGGATGCCTTTACACCAGAGGTAGAACAAGCCTGGACAGAAGCTTATGGCGTGCTGGCGAATATTTTTACCGGTCGTGAGCGTCAGCTGTATAACCAGACCGAACAAAAACCGGGTGGCTGGTATGGCCCACGTCGTTTTATCGTCAAAGAAAAAATCCGTGAATCTGAGCTGGTCTCCAGCTTTGTATTGGTACCCAAAGATGGTGAAGCTGTGGTGGATTACCTGCCGGGCCAGTATCTGGGAGTGAAAGTCAAACCTGCCCATTGTGACTACTATGAAATCCGTCAGTATTCTTTGTCTGACAAAGCCAATGGCCACAGCTACCGCATCAGTGTGAAACGTGAAAATGGCGAAGTGGCAGGTCTGGTCTCCAATTACCTGCACGACCATATTCAGGCCGGAGATGAGCTGGATATTCTGCCGCCAGCCGGTGACTTCTTCCTGCAATCGGCCCATTTACCTACAGTGCTGATCTCCGCTGGTGTAGGTTTAACTCCTATGCTGTCGATGCTGGAAAGCATAGTGGCGTTAAAGCAGCAAACCCAGGTGTTTTTCCTGCACGCCTGCGAAAGTCCACAGCAGCATTCTTTCGCACAGCGTATTTCGCAACTGGAACAAGACTACCCATTACTGCACAACTTTACCTGGTACAACAAAGCAGAGCAGAACACAGCGGCCGGTCAGTTTGCTGGTTTGATGGATCTGAAAGCCGTCGCCAATGAGTTACCGCTGCAAAGTGCCAATTTCTACCTCTGTGGTCCTACAGGTTTTATGAAGTTTGCCAAAGATCAGTTATTGGCTTTGGGTGTGGCTTCGGCACAAATTCACTATGAAGTTTTTGGTCCTCACAGCGAGCTGTAATGGCAAAGAGGTCCGGCGTTTTGCCGGGCCTGATTCACCAGTAGATAACAAGCGAAGGGGGACTTATGTGGAGCCTGGTACGCAGCGTAAAGTTGCAACAAACCGAACTGAAGCAGCGGGATATGGAGCAACAACTACAGCAGTTGCTCGAACAGAATCAGCAGCTTCAACATCAATTAGCCGCCAGGGATCTGCAGCTTAAAACCATCACTCAACAGCTGGAGAGCACGGCCAAAGCCGCCACAGAGCTTGGGCAATTTGAGCAAAGTTTAATGCATATGGAGCACAGCATGCTGCGGCTCTCTGATGATTTAAAGCAGCAGCAACTTCGATCTACTGATGCCCGTGAGCTGGCGGTACAAGGGGGCAGGCAGATGCTGCAGTCGTACGAGCAACTGAAATCATTGCGGCAACAAAGTGATAACAGCTTGCGGACTCTGCACAAACTAAAAAGCGAAACTAAGGTCATTTCAGGCGTCGTTGAATTGATCCGGGCTGTGTCTGAGCAAACCAATTTATTATCGCTGAATGCTGCAATAGAAGCGGCAAGAGCAGGTGAACATGGCCGGGGTTTTGCCGTGGTGGCCGATGAAGTCCGCAAACTGGCGCTGAAAACTACAGCTGCAACCAGCGAGATCAGTGGTTCTATTCACAGCATCTTATCTGAAGTGGATGAAGTCAGCTTACATGTGACCAGCATGGACGATGAACTGCTGAAGTTGTCAGACCTATTTACTGAGACCGCAGAGGCGAGCGGCCATATCAGCCGGAATTGTATTAGTGCAGAGCAAAGCAGCACCTACTCCGCCATAGTATTTGCGGTGGAACTGGCCAATCTGCAGGAACTGGTGATGAAAATGATGGTGTATCGCACCTTATTAGGCGGTGCCAGCTTTCAGTCCAATGACTTACCAGACGAACACCAATGCCGGCTCGGTGCTTTATACGGGCAATTACCCACACAACAGCCTATGACCAAAGGCTCGGTCTACCAACAGATTGAAGCGCCACACGAAGCCGTGCATCAACAAGCCAAACTGACTCTGGACTATTACCATCAGGGGCGCTGGCCAGAAACCTTACACAGCCTGAGCCAAATGGAACAAGCCAATTTAAAGGTGATGCAACTGATGCAGCAATTATTGGCGGAAATGGATTTAGGGCAGGCAGCAAGAGCTTAACATCATCTGCCCCGGGGGTTGGCCTGTTGTTGGATTACTGCGGCTTTTGCTCTGTAATTTCTGCCCGTTCAGCATGGCTTGCTCCCCAATCTCTCATCAATATCAGCAGTGGTGTCAGGGTTTTACCATAGTCAGTCAGGGAATATTCAACATGAGGGGGGACAAGATCCAGTACCTCTCTGTGAATCACGCCGTCATCGACCAGCTCTTTTAATTGCATGGTCAACATTCGCTGTGTAATGCCATTAATCATTCGCTTCAGGGCATTAAATCTGCATTTTTCATTTTCCAACAGATTGAACAAGATGATTGGTTTCCATCGGCCGCCAATCACCTTGAGTGTTGTGGTCACAGAGCAGCCAAATGGTTCATCGTAGTTCATAAGATCGTCACTTTTTGCAGTATACAAAATGATACTACATTACAAAATTGTGCGTACTTATGCAAAAAGAACTTTTGATATAGACTGCAAAAAATTCAAATTTCGGAGAAAAAAATGAAAGCTGTAGTCATTGAACAATTTGGCGCTTCCAATCTGATGAAGCTGGTAGAGCTACCCACCCCTGTTCCGGCGGACGATGAAGTTCTGGTCAGAGTAAAAGCGGCCTCTGTGAACCCTGTGGATATACAAACCAGAAGGGGAGACTACAAAAGTAGTGTCGCCTTACCGGCAAGGTTGGGTGTTGATTGTGCTGGTATCATTGAGAAAGTGGGGAAAGAGGTCCGGGGCCTTGCCGTAGGGGATGAAGTGTTTTATGTGCCGCGATTGCTTGAAAACGAAGGCAGTTATGCCACGCATCATGTTGAGAAAGCATCCATAGTGGCAAAGAAACCTAAAACTATTTCTTTTGAACAAGCTGCTACCTTGCCTTTAGCCGCCGGTACTGCATGGGAATGCCTGATGGAAAGGGGACGCTTAAAGTCTGGTGATAAAGTGCTGATCCACGGTGGTGCGGGAGGTGTTGGTGTTTATGCAATCCAGATCGCAAAGTTTTTTGGTGCCCATGTGGTTACTACAGCTGGTCTGCACAATAAAGACTTTGTCGAAATGCTGGGAGCGGATGTCAGTTATGATTACCGAAATGAGTCATTGTATGAAGAGCTTCGTCAGGACTATGCCTCAGGTTTTGACATTATCCTGGATACAGTAGGTCAGAAAACCATAGAAAATAGTCTTTCCTTACTGGCGAACTCTGGCAGGTTAGTGTCCATTGTCGATATGTCCGAACCGCAAAACCTGATCAGTGGCTGGCAGGTCAATGCAGAGATCCATTTTGTTTTTACCACTCAGTCTGCACAGCGACTGACCGAATTAGCCAAAGTGGTCGACGCAGGTGGTATCAAACCTATTATTGAACGTGTGATGAAGTTAAGCGAGATAGTAGCAGCTCATGATCTTATCGAGACGGGAAACCGAAAAGGTAAGATTGCACTCTCAGTCGATGAATGATTCATAAAGAAGAAGCGAAGAGTTTGATAAATGGTGGCCCCACCTGGACTTGAACCAGGGACCTGCCGATTATGAGT
>CAMLSF010000183.1 GCA_946482615.1 uncultured Chromatiaceae bacterium
TCCGATAAATCCACTTCGAGGTATAAATACAACATCATCAATTCCTTATTCTACCTACCGCCCAGCCAACTTTCCCCTATCCCCTAAGAAACGGATAGAGAATAGTCGGCTGCCTTTTGCGCATGCAATGCCGTGGTATCAAATAACGGCACAGCGCTATCGTCGCTAGTTACTAATAAACCTATTTCAGTGCAGCCTAAAATAATAGCTTCCGCACCTTGTGTCACCAAATCAGCCATGATTTGCTGATACTTTTGCCGTGAATCCGGATTTACTACCCCGAGACAGAGTTCCTGATAAATCACCTGATGTACCAGAGCTCTGCCCTCTTCATCCGGCACCAGCACCTCTAAACCATAACCATCTGTCAGGCGCTTTTTATAAAAATCCTGCTCCATGGTAAAACGGGTGCCTAATAAGGCGACTTTTTTAAATCCTGCCCGTTGAATAGCTTCAGCTGTGGCATCCGCTATATGCAGCAGAGGAATACTGACTGCTGTTTCAATGGCCTGTGCCACTTTATGCATGGTATTGGTACAAAGGACTAAAGCTTCCGCACCAGCGCCTTGCAACTTCACTGCTGCCTCTGCCAGCAACTGACCGGCTTTATGCCAGTCGCCGCTGCGCTGCAAAGCTTCAATTTCGGCAAAATCCACACTGTATACAATGAGTTTGGCGCTGTGCAGACCACCCAACTGTTGTTTGATGCGCAGGTTGATCTGCCGGTAATAAGGAATAGTCGACTCCCAGCTCATGCCGCCTATTAAACCTATAGTTTTCATTACGATGTCTCTGCGGGGATAAAGCCATTAAAATAACAAGGCATGCAGATATAAACAACAAAACCCGCTGCAGCCAGTAGCGGGTTTTGATCAGGAACAGCGGGGGTCAAGCTTAGTAATAAATATCGGCTTTTTGGTGCAGCTGAGGTTCGTCCTGCAGATCATCAAAAGAGACGGCTATATGCTGATCTTTATTATCCAGATCAGACAAATACACAGCTCTGTCCTGTGCATCAATCCAGCTCACCACACCCACACCTTTTTTGGTTTGGCACACCATGCCTAATTTCAGCTCAAGTACATTCATCTTACTTCTCCTCAGGCTTCTTGATTTGACTCAGGTATTAAGTTAGACGCCCAAAGATGTCATTTTGATGTCCGACCAGCAAAATTAATGCTAACTGAATGAAATAAGGCGAAATTTAGTTGGGGGTCAGGCCTTGGATTTTGAATCTTACCGCCAAATTCAAAATCCAAGGCCTGCCCCCTGCGGTTAGATGCGGGTACGTTTTTTCTGGGTTTGTTTTGGCTTTTTTGCTTTGGCTTTTTCAACTGCCGCAGCTTTTTCAGCTTTCACGACTTCAGGTTTCACACCCGACTGCACCATAATCTGATGCTTACGCACAGCACGTTTAATACCGGCCATACGACGACGCCGCTCATCACGGTCTTCAGGTTTCATTAAACTGGTGGTTTCCGCAGTCAGTTGCACCAGCTTACGTAAGTAGTTCACTTCTTCCAGCGGATATTCGGCATAACCACCGGCTGGTAAATGTTTAGGTAATAACAAATCACCGTAACGGATACGAATTAACCGGCTCACCACAGCCCCTTGCGATTCCCACATCCGGCGCACTTCGCGGTTACGGCCTTCGGTCAGCACCACATGGAACCAGCGGTTAATACCTTCACCGCCCATAGATTTCACTTTTTTGAAGTTGGCTTTACCATCTTCCAGTTCAACTCCGGTGCGTAGTTTTTGGATCATCGCATCGTTTACATCACCAAAGACCCGCACCGCGTATTCACGTTCCACTTCAAACTTCGGATGCATTAAACGGTTGGCCAGCTCACCGTCTGTGGTGAACAGCAATAAACCGCTGGTATTGATATCTAAACGACCAATAGCAATCCAACGCGAATCTTTAATTTTTGGCAGGCGGTCAAATACAGTTGGGCGACCTTCAGGATCTGTACGGGAACAAATTTCACCTTCAGGTTTATGATAGGCAATCACACGACAAACCTGCTCAGCTTCAGCCGCAATTTTGACCGGATGGCCATCGACCCGCACTTGTTGGTTGGCATGAATACGGTCGCCTAAATGCGCCACTTTGCCATCCACAGTCACACGTCCAGCACTGATGTATTCTTCCATCTCGCGGCGGGATCCAACACCGGATCGCGCCAGCACTTTCTGTAGTTTTTCACTCATGATTTAATGTATCTCTTCAGTCATCACGACTGGGTTAAAAAAATCCGGCGTTGCCTGAAACTCGGCCAGAGCAGGTAAATCGCTTAAATCCTTTAAGCCAAAATAATCTAAAAATGCTGCTGTTGTCGCATACAAACCGGGGCGCCCCGGCACTTCTTTATGCCCTACGACTTTGACCCAACCGCGGTCGAGCAAGGTGCGCATAATCTGACTGCTGACAGTCACACCCCGCACTTCTTCAATTTCGCCGCGGGTAATAGGCTGACGATAGGCAATCAAGGCCAAAGTCTCCAGTACAGCGCGGGAATAACGTGGTGAACGCTCAGGCCAAAGCAAAGCCAGGTATTCACTTAAATCAGCACGGGTTTGAAAACGAAAGCCTGAGGCCGTTTCAATCAACTGAATTCCCCGGCCTAAATAATCCTGCTGCAACTGGGCTAAAGCCTGCTGCAAACGTTTTCGGCTTAACTCGAAACTTTCCAGCACTGTGCTTTGCAAGTCACTGACAGACAAAGGTTTATCTGAGGCAAAAATAGCGGCTTCTACTAACTGCAGCAGTTGTTGCTCGTTAATTTTTTTCGCCATGCCCTCTCCTTAGTCTGTAGCTTCAAATAAGGCCGCTATTATGAAGATCTGATATGGATTTGACCATAAGCTTCTACTTGTATCACCTGGATCAGCTTCTCTTTTACCAGCTCCAGAATAGCCAAAAAGCTGACCACTACACCCTGACGGCCTTCGGCTAAGTCAAAACATTCGGCAAATTCAAGGTAGTCGCTGCGCCCGCGTAATAACTCCAGAATTTTACTCATGCGTTCGCGGGTGGATAAATGCTCTTTTTTGATCTGATGATGCTGAAAATCTTTGGCGCGCTTGGCGATGTCTTTTAGTGCCAGCAAAATCTCCTGCAAGGACACATCAGGCAAAATCACATAAGGCTCAAAGTTATCATCTAACCCTGCCTTTGCAGGAAAATAATCCCGCTCCTGACGCGGCAATAAATCTATGTCTGTCGCCGCTTTGCGGATAATTTCGTATTCCTGCAACCGCCGGACTAAATCGGCACGGGGATCCACTTCTTCATCGGATTTATGGTCATGCTGCGGCAATAACAAACGTGATTTAATTTCCGCCAGCATAGCGGCCATCAGCAAATATTCTGCCGCCAGTTCAAAGTTCATATCCTGCATTAAATCAATGTATTCCATATACTGCAGGGTGATTTCGTTGATCGGCAAATCGACAATATCAAAGCGGTGACGACGAATTAAATACAGCAGGAAATCGAGCGGGCCTTCAAAACTTTCCAGCAACACCGACAAAGCTTCAGGCGGAATATATAAATCTTCCGGTTTATCCAGCACAGCCTCACCGCGGACAAAAGCCAACGGCAAAGGCTGCTGTATGGTCAGGCTGGCATAGCTGTCGGCTACTGGCTCAGACATTGGGGCTTAACTCAGACAAAGGCACTGCTATCGCCTGCCCCCTGGCGGATCAGCACGGGGTTATCCTCAGATAAATCAATCACTGTGGTATGGTTTTCAGCAATCACACCACCGTGGATAATTAAATCGACCTGACGCTCTAACTGATCACGCATTTCTTCCGGATCGGATTCGGCAAAGTCATTGCCCGGCAACACTAATGAGCTCGACATCAAAGGCTCACCCAGCTCTTCGAGCAACGCTAATGCAATTTTGTTTTGCGGAATACGCAAGCCTACGGTCTTTTTCTTTTCATTCAGTAAACGCTTAGGAACTTCTTTGGTGCCTTTTAAAATAAAGGTATAAGCACCTGGGGTATGATTTTTGATTAAACGAAAAGCGCTGTTTTCGACTTTGGCATAGACAGATAATTCAGATAAATCACGGCACATCAGGGTAAAGTGGTGTTCAGAGCTCATCTGGCGGATCTGAATAATCCGCTCCATAGCTGCCTTGTCGCCAATATGACAACCCAGCGCATAACCCGAGTCGGTAGGATAAATCACGACCCCACCTTGTTTGATAATATGCACAGCCTGTTTAATTAAACGTTGCTGTGGATTTTCAGGATGGATATAAAAAAATTGGCTCATAAGTGATTCTTTTTATTCTGACTTTGTATTAGAAATAGCAATAATCAGGCTGAAACTCAAGCAGGTAACTCTGCGGTATCCTTGACTGGCAAATTCCAGTCAAACCAGACAGGAATGATATCGTCGGTAAAATACAACTGTCTGCCCAGTTCATTCCATGGCGTTTCCTGATGAAAATCAGAACCGGCAGATGCTGTTAAACCAAACTTCTGACAGAGCATCCAGACCTGACGTTTTTGTACCGGCGTCACCTGGGCTGAAGCCACTTCCATGGCTTTGCCACCTGCTGCTGCAAACTCTTCCGCTAAACGGGTCAGCCAACGACCATTGAGTTTGTATTTCAAAGGATGTGCCAATACCGGAATACCACCAGCGGCCAAAATCCACTGCACCGCCTCTTGCATAGGCACCCAGTTATTCGGTACATAACCTGTGTTGCCGCGGCTTAAATACTTTTTAAACACAGTATTCATCGAACTGGCTTTGCCAATCTGCACCAGATAACGGGCAAAATGAGTCCGGGTTAAAGCGGCGCCATTGGCAATTTTTAATACATTTTCCAGCACATCCGGTATTTTGTTTTTCTCTAAACGGCGCGCCATCTCTTCAGCCCGCTCGACCCTGCGCTGCTGTTGTGATGCCAGCTGCTGTAAAAACACCGGACAGTCGGTATCGATCTGTAAACCTACAATATGAATTTCAAACTCGTACCAGCTGGTGGAGATTTCAACACCGGGAATTAAAGTCAGAGGCAGTTGTTTTTCGGCAATAGCGGCTCTGGCTTCGGCCAATCCGGCTATGGTGTCGTGATCGGTAATGGCGAGCACATCCACGCCTTTGCTGACGGCTCGCTCAACCAGTTCGGTTGGGCTTAATACGCCATCTGAACAATACGTATGGCTGTGTAAATCAATTTTCATTGGGTCGCTACCTGAAGAAACGGTTGCCATTGTGCCACAAAAGCGCTGGCCAGGCTTGATTTTCTGCGGCACCAGACTCTGCCCCACTTTAGCCATCTATCCACTTATACGTATTTTTTTGGATTTATAACCAAACAAGGCTTGACGGCCATCAGATTTCGGGGTTTTATAGAAGCGTTCTTAAAGCAAGTTACAAACAACGGATTTATAGCCAATGCAATTTCAAACAACAACTCAAACTCACATTTGGTGGTGGCATACTCCTTAACGGGCGTGTGGATGCGTTGTATTCGCTATAAAACCAGGCCCGTTTCGAAAGATGCGGGCTTTTTTGTTTTTATGTGCATGGATGGACGGTACACCGAAAATGCAGGAGCAGTTTTCGGTGGGACTGATGAAAATTTAACTACAGGAAAAACAATGATGAATTCTCAAGTAACACGTTGGCACTGGTGGCGATTTCCTGTTTAGCGGGCCGGACAACTATTGTCCGAATACAGCCAAAAAGCCCGCTTGATGCGGGCTTTTTTATTCGCTGCCATCCATGGCGCTCACCCTTTGGGCCAACGCTTCGCGTTGTTAAAAATCGTTCCTGACGATTTTTTATACTAAAAATTTAGGATTAGCGATGAACTTACAGCAAATTACTACCACCACAGGACAAGTGGCCAGCTTTAGTCAAACCCTGAGTATTCAGCCTGATCCGCTGCAAAGCTTCAGAGCTTTAACCAGCCAGGGCCAAATGGCGTTGTTACTTGAATCGGCAGAAATCGACAGTAAAAACAGTTTAAAAAGCCTGATGTTAATTGATGCGGCTTTGCGTATTGAATGCAATGGCTTGCAGGTTCAGGTGGAGGCCTTAACCGACAACGGTAAAACCCTGCTGCCTTATCTGGCGTCTTTGCTGCAAGGTAAAGCAGAGTTGGAACTCTCTCCCAATCTGCTTCAGGTCCGTTTTGCCAAAGCCGACCCTTTGCTGGATGAAGAAAGCCGCTTATTGTTGCCGAACTCATTGACTGTATTACGTTTACTGCAGCAGCAACTGCAGAACAACAGCGACGAGCCTTTAGCGATTTTTTTAGGGGGTGTCATAGGCTACGACTTAGTGGCTATGGTCGAAGATTTACCCCAGGTAGCGATCGCTGAAAATCAATGCCCTGACTATTTGTTTTATCTGGCTGAAACTATGCTGGTGGTGGATCATCAGGCGCACAACAGCCGCCTGATTGGTAATGTGTTTTGTGGCGCTCAAGCCCAGCAGCAGTATTTTGTGATAGGTCAGCGCTTGTCAGAGTTGCAGCAGTTATTGCAGCAGCCGCAGCAACCGACAGCATCGTTGCCAGCCATCAAAACTGAAGTCAAAGTGGATATCAGTGATGCTGACTTTGTCGCACAGGTTGAAGCCTTAAAACAGAATATTGTCGCAGGTGATGTATTTCAGGTGGTGCCATCCCGTTGTTTCAGTCTGCCCTGCCCTGATCCGCAAGCAGCTTACGCCAAACT
>CAMLSF010000184.1 GCA_946482615.1 uncultured Chromatiaceae bacterium
TTGTATCCATCCCGCTCAGAGGCCCAGACAAAATGCTGTTTATCTTTTAGGAAATGCAGATCGTCATTTAAATTTAACCAGGTCACACTTTGTTCTTTCAGCAGCACTTTGGTTGCGCCGGAAGGCAGCTCCACAGAACGCAGTTCAAGTTGCTGCTGATCACGGCTTTGCCACTGATAGGTCAGTAATGATGCAGATTTGCTCCAGTTGACACGGGCAAGGTAAATATCCTGCTCCTTGCCTAAATCCAGCCATTGCACCTCAGGGTGCTGCACTGCTACCACCCCCAGCTTTACTTTAACGTTAGCAGTACCGGTAAATGGATAACGCTGATTAAACAGCTTAATTTCATCCGCATAAATTTCATTACGCACAGCTTCAGCCACAGGTGACTCATCAATCTGGCTAAAGGCAATTTTACTGTCATCCGGAGCCCACCAGTAGCCTGTCATCCGGCCCATTTCTTCCTGCGCGACAAATTCGGCCATACCATTTTTAATCAGGCCCTGCCCATCTGTGGTTAACTGAGTTTCTTTGCCTGATTTCAGGTCCAGTACAAAAATATTTTGTTCACGGATAAAAGAAACATACCGACCTTTGGGCGATATTTGTGCATCGGTTTCGAAGGCTTCGGTGTTGGTTAGTTTGCGCGATTTTTGGCTGGATATATCGTAATAATACAAGTCACCATTCAGTGGAAATAATAAAGCTTTGCCATCTTTTGACCAGTTGTAACTGACAATACCACTGGCGAATAAGCGTAAACGTTCCCGTCTGGCTTTCTCCTCATCAGACAACAGCTCAGGACCACTAAACAATTGATTTGAATCAACTAAAAGGCTGTGTTTACCACTTTTGAGCTGGTATTGCCACAAATCCAGTCGGTTAGCATCCGTTGTTTTTCCTTTGAGATAAGTCACACGACTGCCATCAGGAGAAAAGCTTAAAGAACGAGGCGCTGTACCGCTTAAGGCGGGTTCTGCAAACAAACGCTCCAGAGGTAAATTGACGTTTGCCTGCGCTGTAGCAGAGAGTAATACTGTGGCAACACCTGCCGGAGTCAGAAGTTTTTTCACCAGTGTAAATCCTTGATTAAATGAACCCAGCTATCTGAATCGACTTTGAGTAAAACAGCAAGTCAGATCGGATATTTTTCCGTTTTTTAAGTTCAATTTTTTAGTCATATCTCTGCAAAAAACCGGGGCAAAGCCCCATGGAGCACCAAGATGGTGCGATAAATCACCAAAAAAGAGCGATCAGATCACAAAAAATCACGATAGACAAATCTGAACTTTTCAAATATGGTCATTACAGAGCTCGTAGATAAAAATGAGCCAAAACAAAAATCCAGATGAGAAGGCAACATCCATGAAGAAAGAATCAATCCACTACCACCCTGTTGCTGCCGCTATAAAAATCGCGTTATGCGGCAGCTTATTGTTCAGCACTTCATTATTGGCCCAGGAAGCTCCTGATGCCGCAGAAAAAAAAGCCGAAGATACCTCAGTTGAAAAAATAGCAGTAATAGGCGCACGTGGCGCACCACGCTCTGTAGGTGACTCAGCTGTACCTGTAGACGTTATAGGTGGCGAAGAATTCTCGAAAACCGGCACCAGCGATATGGTCAGCTTAATGACAGCTGCAGTCCCTTCCTTTAACGTTAACGCCCAACCTATTAATGACGCCTCAACCTTAATCCGCCCGGCAAACTTACGTGGTCTGCCACCAGATAGCACTCTGATCTTAGTAAACGGCAAAAGACGTCATCGCGCTGCAGTAATTACCTTTTTGGGTAGCGGCATTTCTGACGGCTCACAAGGCCCGGATATTTCTGTTATCCCATCTATTGCGCTAAAACAAGTTGAAATATTAAGAGATGGTGCAGCAGCGCAATACGGTTCGGACGCTATAGCTGGTGTGATTAACTTCCGCTTAAAAGATGCAGCCGAAGGCGGTTCTTTTGAAGTGAAAAGTGGCCAGTTTTATGAAGGTGACGGTGATTTACGCCAGGTGTCGGGTAACATAGGTTTACCTTTTACCGACAATGGTTTTGCCAACATCAGCGGTGAATTTAAGCAGGCCGATCCTACCAGCCGTTCAGTGCAGCGCAGCGATGCAGCAGCTTCAGCTGCTGCAGGCAATCCTTTTATCGCAAACCCAGCTCAGGTATGGGGCTCACCAGAATTTAAACGTGATGCGAAATTGTTTGCCAATATTGGCTTAGAAGTCGCCAAAGATCGTGAGTTTTATTTATTTACCAACTGGGCTGAACGTGACGTGGAGGGGGGGTTTTATTTCCGCCACCCAACCACGCGCAGTGGTGTCTACTCTAATGATGAAGGTGAAAGCCTGCTGATTGGTAACCTGGACGAAAGCTTAGGTGCTTGTCCTACTATTTCTGCTATGACAGGCGATAATATCCGTGACCATGCGGCTATTATGGCTGATGTGGATGCACTGCCAGATCACTGTTTTACCTACTACGGTATGTTACCCGGTGGTTTTACCCCTAAATTTGGTGGTGTAGTGACCGACACGGCGATAGCATCGGGCGTAAAAGGTGAGCTGGATTCCGGCTGGGCTTTTGATGCCAGTATGTCAGTGGGTCGCAGTGAAGTGGAGTTTTATATCAATAACACTCTGAACCCTTCATTAGGCCCAGATACTCCACGATCTTTCAAACCGGGTAAATATGTACAGCTGGAAAAAGCAGCCAACTTAGATTTCAACAAGCCATTTGATGTAGATGCACTACCTTATCCATTGAATGTAGCCGGTGGTGTGGAATACCGTGATGAAACTTTTGAAATTTATGCAGGTGATGCCGCCTCTTTTGAGGTAGGTCCTTTGGCCTCACAAGGTTTTGGTATAGGTTCAAACGGTTTCCCTGGCTTTAAACCGGAGGATGCAGGCTCTTTTAACCGTTATAGCTACGCTGCTTATACTGAGTTAGGTGCTGAGTTCAGCGATAGCTTCCGTATGGACTTTGCACTGCGCTTCGAAGATTTCGAAGATTTTGGTGATACCACGAACGGTAAAATTACAGCACGTTATCAGGCTACTGATGAAATTGCGTTTCGTGCCGCAGCCAGTACTGGCTTCCGGGCGCCCACTGTAGGTCAAAGCCATGTGCGTAACGTCACTACATCCTTCAGCCCTGCCGGCTTAGTGGATACAGCGACTTTACCACCAGATCACCCTATTTCACTGCAAAAAGGCGGTAAGCCATTAACTCCCGAAGAGTCGAAAAACTTCTCTGTGGGTACTGTGCTTGAAGTCAACGACTGGTATGTCACTTTGGACTATTTCCATATTAAAGTGGAAGATCGTATCAGCCAGACTTCTTCTCTGGAACTTACAGAAGAAGATATTGAAGAGCTGCTTGCTTTAGGCGTAAATGATGCCAGTAGCTTTACCAGCGTTAAGTATTTTACCAACGACTTTGACACCACAACTCAGGGCTTAGACTTAGTTGCTAACTATGGTTTTGATCTGTGGGATGGTCGCACTACCCTGTCTCTCGCATATAACTGGACCGATACCAATGTAGATCGCATCAGCGAATATATGATTGATGGCGAGTTAAAAACCAATATCAGCGATGCGAAAAAAGAGCAGCTGGAACGTGGTTTACCCCGTGTTCGTGGTAGTTTCACAGTCAACCAGAACTACGGTGACTGGAATGGTTATATTCGCTTTAACCACTTTGGCTCGTTTTACGAAGACCACTTAGACAACGGTGTTTTACTGGAATCTGACGGTGGTATTCCTATTGAGGTGGGTTCTGCTATTACCACTGACGCAGAAATAAGCTATAGCATTAACGACAGCTATGAAATCAGCGTAGGCGCTCAAAACTTATTTGACGAATACCCGGATGAACATAAATGGCAAGGTATAGCAGGTTCTAAATACCCAACGACCGCAGTTATGGGCATCAACGGCGGTTTCTACTACGTTCGTTTAAACTATAACTTCTGATAGACCTAAATAAAGCCAAAAGCCCGGTTTTCAAACCGGGCTTTTGTATTTGCAGATCTGGTATGACCATGGCAAAGTGCAGTCTGGTTTGGCCAATAAAGATTAATAATGGATTTAATCCCCTGGAGTTACCCGACTCACCACAGTTTTACCCTACGCGGGTTTTATACGCCGCCAACAGGTAAAGCTGTACTGCATATTCTGCACGGCAATGGCTATTGCAGCAGAATGTATCAACCTTTTTTAGCTCAGTTACTGCCCTACTTTGACCTGTTTTTATCTGATGCCCAAGGCCATGGTGACAGCGATCATGGAGGAGCTTTTGTAGGCTGGAACCAAAGCGCAGATCTGGCGCTTGAGGCCTGGCTTGCTCATAAGCACTTATTTGCGACTGTACCTTGTTATGGTGTAGGCCACAGTTTTGGCGGCGTGTTAACAGCACTGATTAACAGTAAAACCTCCAGTCCCTTTGATGCTGTGGTATTACTTGACCCTGTGTTATTTACACCTGGGATGCTGACGATAATGCGCACCCTGGACTGGCTTGGTTTATATAAAAAGAATCCAATGGCCAAAAAAGCATTAAATCGTCGTCAACATTGGCCAGATAAAGATTCTGCATACAGCTACCTGCACCAGAGAGGTATGTTTAAAAACTGGCAGGATGATGCGCTGGCCAGTTATATCGAGCATGCGTTACATCATACTCATCAGGGGTTGACCTTAAAATGTAAAGCACAGCGCGAAGCCGAAATATTTGCGTCTTATCCAAAACAGTTGTGGAAACAGCTGCAGCAGCCCTGTAGCCCAACTCTTCTGATCCATGGTCACAACACTTATCCTTTTGTCAGTAAATCAGCTAAAAAATGGCGCGAGATACATCATGCTGTTCAGCTACTTGAGGTTAAAGGTGGGCATTGTTTTATGCAGGAAAATCCAAAGGATACTGCACTAGTTGTTTTCAACTTCCTGCAACAACAGACAAAAAATAGCCTATGACAATTTTTAATCAGCAATACCATTCGACTGTCTGTGTAGTTGCTTTATAATGGCGCCAATTTTCTTGGGATCCAGATAAATATGAAGCAGAGTTTTATTTTAAGCGCTTTAGTCCTGGCTTTGGCTGGTTGTAGCCAGTTACCAGAGCAAGCGCCAGCCCCAATCAGTGAAATCAGTGAGCCTGTTGTGGCGGTTGAGCCTGAACTCGTTGAAAACGAAGTGCTGAATGATCATGTAGCTCAAGCTCAGGCGACTGATTTTGGTCATATTTTTATTGATCGTGATATGAGTTTCATAGGTACTTTGCCTTGTGAAGGTTGTCCTGGTGTAAAGTACCACGTCAATTTGTTTCAGGACGGCAAGTTTGAAGCCCGTCAGGAGTTTATTGACAAGCATGAAGTGAATCTGGTGAAAGGAACCTGGCTATTGGAAGGTCGGGTTATTCACTTAATGTCTCAGCAAACTAAAATTCCGTCCTTCCAGTTTGTCAGCAATAACAAAGTGGTGCTGTTGGATGAAGCCGGTAAACCCGTCGTCTCCAAAGACAACTATGAGTTAGTACGTTCCAACAATTTTATTAAACTGGATACCAGCATGCAAATGTTAGGTATGTATCAGGTTATTGATAATAATGCAGTTTTTACCTCATGTACCAGTGGGGAAAAATCAACCATAGCCATGACTCAACATCATATTCCTATGCTGCGCAGTTATCAGACAGACAAAAACCTGAATGGCAAGCCAGTGATCGCCACTATGATTGCGCGCCAAAGTCAAAAAGAAGACAAGATGCTGTTTGTTGAGAAATTTGAGCAGTTCTGGCCGGGTGCCACCTGTCCTGACACACTGAATATTGCCAAAGTACAAGGTATTGTCTGGCGGGTAGAACGGGTTAAATTTATCCAGGTACCACAGCAGTACAACTTACGTATGCTGTTTAACGACAATGCTAAATTGTACGGATTCTCAGGTTGTAACGTATTTAACGCCAGCTACAGCCAAAGCTCTAACTTATTGAAAGTAAACCCTTTAGTCAGCACCAAAAAGTATTGCGCTCAAAGTAACTACTATGAGTCAAACTTTACCCAACACTTACAAATGGCTGATCGTATCGAATTAAACGGCGATAAGTTACAGTTATTCCACAACAATGAAGTGGTTGTGGAAATGAAACCTGCATTAAATTAATCCCGCTTACATGCCTTTGTGATGTCGTTTGATATCACAAAGGCTCTGTTTCTGTTGTCTTACTTCCTTCTACAGCTGTTATCGCCTGCTGATTTCTGTCCGTATCCAACTGTATAGCAAACTCACAATGATCTTGTTGTAGCCAGAATAATGTATTGATCAGTCGTCTTCGTTGTCTCCACTGCCCTTTTCTGTAGTTCAGACCTGCCCTTGCGCTTAAAGTTAAGCTTGGATTACCACCAAGTATGGCGTTTAGTAAGCGACTTAAGGCGATAAATACATTGTTGCTGTAGTTGCGTAGTTTGCCTGACATCAGTTGACCTTGAGATTGTATATCTGTTTGAATTGGAATACTTTTGCATGAAAGTGCGTAAGGTGCAATTGCCTGCAGGAGCATCCCTTCTGGGCGGATGTTTGGGATTTTAAAAACGGATTGGTTCTGAATTTGGGCGGTGAGGCGACAGCGGAACCTCTTGTCCGCCTGGC
>CAMLSF010000185.1 GCA_946482615.1 uncultured Chromatiaceae bacterium
GTCCAGAGCGCTGAGCTGAACCAGGTGTCCAGTACATCGTTGTCCTGACGTAAGGTCACTGAGTCGGCCAGGTTGTGTTTAGCCCGCACTTCGGCTTCATTGCGGCCGACATAAACTTTGCCTTCAGCATCGTACCAGGCTGGAATACGGTGACCCCACCACAGCTGACGGCTGATACACCAGTCCTGAATGTCACGCATCCAGCTGTAGTACATGTTTTCGTATTGCTTAGGCACAAACTGAATGTCGCCGTTTTCCACAGCTTCAATAGCGGTTTTCGCCATAGGCGCTACACGCACATACCACTGGTCTGTCAGTAAAGGTTCAATCACCACACCAGAACGGTCACCGTACGGCAGGGTGTTGTTGTGATCTTCTACTTTGTCTAACAGGCCAGCCGCATCAAAAGCCGCCACTATGGCTTTACGGGCTACATAACGGTCCAGGCCCTGATATTCAGCCGGAATAAAAGTGTTGTGGGCAGGGTTGGCTTCGCCATTCGGGAAGAAACATTCGCCTTCAGTGCGGATAGTAGCGTCAGCTGTCATCACGTTGATCATTGGCAACTGATGACGTTTACCTACTTCGTAGTCGTTAAAGTCATGAGCTGGCGTTATTTTTACGCAGCCTGTGCCTTTGTCTTTGTCGGCATGTTCGTCGGCCAGTATAGGAATACGGCGGTTCACCAGCGGCAGCAGCACTTCTTTACCAATCAGGGATTGATAACGTTCGTCGTCCGGGTTCACTGCTACACCTGTATCGCCCAGCATAGTTTCCGGACGGGTAGTGGCCACTACTATGTAGTTTTTGCCATCTGCAGTCGTTACACCATCAGCCAGCGGGTAACGTAAGTTCCACAGGTGGCCTTTTTGTTCTTTGTTTTCTACTTCTAAATCAGAAATAGCCGTATGCAGCTTAGGATCCCAGTTCACCAGGCGTTTGCCACGGTAAATCAAATCGTCCTGATACAAACGCACAAAAACTTCCTGCACGGCATTCGACAGGCCAGCGTCCATAGTAAAACGCTCTTTATCCCAGTCGACTGAGTTGCCTAAACGGCGCATTTGTTCTGTGATGGTGCCACCGGATTCGGCTTTCCATTCCCATACTTTGTCGATAAAAGCCTCACGGCCCATGGCATGGCGGTCTGGTTTGCCTTCGGCCGCCAGTTTACGTTCCACTACCATTTGAGTCGCTATACCAGCGTGGTCAGTACCCACCTGCCATAAAGTGTTTTTACCCAACATACGTTTGTAGCGGGTTAAGGCATCCATGATGGTTTGCTGGAAGGCATGGCCCATATGCAGGCTACCAGTCACGTTTGGCGGTGGGATCATGATGCAATAAGCACCATTGCTATTATCACCACTTGGCTTGAAATAGCCTTTGCTTTCCCATGCCTGATACATGGCTTGTTCAACGGTACTTGGGTTAAAAGTCTTTTCCATCTTCGTTACCTGAAACTCTCACTAAAAACGCAGGCCGGCCATCAGAGCTGCACTGTTTGCGGGGTTAACCCCGACTGGCGATAAAATTTAAAGCGTTCACGCGCCTGAACTTTAAGTTGTTCTTCGGCCGGAACAAATTCGATAATTTGTTGAAAACGCTGACTAAAAAGCGGCACTGTCGCCGACAGGTTGATTAAAACCGGCCTGCTATTTGTAGGCGGCAGCCAGCTGATTTCTACCGGAGCGCCCCGTGCCGGGCCTTCGCCCGCCAGATTGTGTGGTACAAATCGCTCTGGATCAAAGCGCCATAATACCTCATCCAGCAGTTCGGCGTCCGCCTGATTTTGGCAGAACACAAAAACCCGCTGTCCGGCCTGATACAAATCGGCACAGA
Source organism: uncultured Chromatiaceae bacterium (assembly GCA_946482615.1). The sequence continues at coordinate 1,843 of CAMLSF010000185.1, forward strand.
GTTTGGCGGCTACATGAAAAAAAGCTGGCTCTGACGCCAGCTGTGATTCAGCTTCTGCTGCCGGTTCTGGCAGCAGATAAAAACTGACTTGAGGCACTGTTATCCCTCGATGTCGGTTCCGACACGGTTAATTAAAAACTGGGTCAACATAGCCACAGGGCGGCCTGTTGCACCTTTGTCTTTACCACCACTGCGCCATGCAGTACCGGCAATATCCAGATGCGCCCAGTTGTATTTACGGGTGAAGCGCGACAGGAAACAAGCGGCGGTAATAGTACCGGCGGCACGGCCACCTAAGTTACTGAAATCCGCGAACGGGCTTTCCAGTTGATCCTGATAGTCATCCCACAAAGGTAAACGCCAGGCTCTGTCACCACTTTGATCCGACGCATTTAAAATTTCATGCGCCAGCGGGTTATGGTTACTTAATAAACCTGAAGCATGTTTGCCCAAAGCAATGACACAAGCACCTGTTAAGGTGGCGACGTCAATCACCACGTCCGGGTCAAACCGCTCAACATAAGTTAAAGCGTCGCACAGCACTAAACGGCCTTCAGCGTCTGTGTTTAATACTTCAACCGTCTGGCCCGACATAGTAGTTAAAATATCACCAGGGCGATAAGCACGGCCATCCGGCATGTTTTCAGCGCCGGCCAGTACGGCCACCATATTAATTGGCAAACCTAAGCTGATCACCGCATGCATAGTGCCCAGCACTGAAGCTGCGCCACACATGTCGTATTTCATTTCGTCCATCGCATCGCTTGGTTTGATGCTGATGCCGCCTGTGTCAAAAGTTAAACCTTTGCCCACCAGCACCACAGGCGCGCTGTTATCCATAGCACCGTTGTATTTAATCACGGCCATTTTGGCTTCGTTTTCCGAGCCACGGCCAACAGCCACATAAGAATGCATACCCAAAGCTGTCATTTCAGCTATGCCCAGCACTTCGACCGACACTTTGTCGTGTTGCGCCAAAGCCACAGCCTGATCGGCCAGATAAGCCGGAGTACAGATGTTTGGTGGCATATTCGACACGTCTTTACACACCTTGATACCAGCAGCTACAGCCAAACCATGTTCAACGGCTTTTTCGCCTATGGTTAAGTCGCGACGGGTAGGTACGTTAAAAACAATTTTACGTAAGGGGCGACGGGTTTCGTCTTTGCGGCTTTTTAGTTTGTCGAAGACATATAAACAATCCTGGGTGGTTTCCACCGCATGACGGACTTTCCAGTAGGTGTCACGGCCTTTCACATGCAGCTCAGAGAGGAAACACACAGCTTCCATAGAGCCGGTTTCGTTTAAGGTGCTGATGGTTTTGGCGATGATCTGACGGTACTGGCGCTCGTCTAATTCGCGCTCTTTACCGCAACCCACCAGCAACACACGTTCACTTAACACGTTAGGTACATGGTGCAATAACAACATCTGACCGGGTTTGCCTTCTAAATCGCCCCGGCGTAACAAATTGCTGATGTAGCCTTCGCTGATTTTATCCAGCTGTTCGGCAACCGCTGACAAGCGGCGCGGCTCATAAACCCCGACAACGATACATGCACTTCGTTGTTTTTCCGGACTACCGCTTTTTACGCTGAACTCCATGCTCACTCCTGATTCTAAGACTTCCGGCCACTATACCAAGTTAGTTTGAGGTTACAGTGGGCTTCTTTGTGATGATATTTTGTCCTGCTTTATAAAAAAGCTCGGATTTATCGCCACTTTAGTCAATAATAATTGCTGTAAATATCCAGTTTACTTAAAAATCGTCAGGGTTCCAGCAAAAAGACAGGTTTTAGGGGGCATTTTTGATTGTTTTTCGTTATCTGATTGGTGAAGTGTTCAAATCCCAATTGGCGGTCTTCCTGATCCTGATCACTATTATCATGAGCCAGCGCTTTGTGAAAATTCTGGCTGACGCTTCAGACGGTGATATTCCCGGCCAGTTAGTGCTGACCATCTTGTCATTAAAGCTGCCGCAACTGGCGGTACTCATTATTCCTTTGAGTGCTTTTTTGGGGGTGTTGATTGCCTACGGCCGTATTTATGCCGACAGCGAAATGACGGTGTTACATGCCACCGGCATCAGCGAATGGTATGTCACACGGTTAACTTTGATTTTGTCTGTGGTGATAGCGCTGGGCGCAGGTTTTGTTACTTTGTATTTAAGCCCCTGGGCGACAGAGCGCGAATACCAGATTTTAGAACAAGCCGAAGCTGACTCCGGCCTCACCAGTCTAATTCCCGGCCGTTTCCAACAAACATCCAATGAAAAAGCTGTGGTTTTTGTACATGAAATCAGCCGGGATGGCGGGCAGCTGGAGCGGGTGTTTTTGGCGCAAACTCCTGCTCAGGAAGGCGGCCAGACCTCTATTGTGTATGCTGAATCCGGCAAGGTAAAAGAAGACGCCAGTGGCGCCCAGATGCTGGAGCTGAACAGCGGCCGGCGTTATGCCGGTGAGACCAGTTCTCCGGCTTATGAAGTAGTAGAGTTCGGCAAATACCAAATTCAAATTCGTGAACAGCAGGTTGAACAAAAACGCCGTAAGTTATCCAGCTTGCCAACCACTGAACTTCGTAATCAAAAAGGCCCTGAAGCCTCAGCTGAGTGGCAATGGCGTATTGCTATCCCCTTATCTGTTCCTGTTCTGATGCTGATCGCGGTGCCACTGAGTAAAGTAAACCCCCGGCAGGGTAAATTTGGCCGCTTATTGCCAGCTTTGGCTTTGTATTTGTTGTATTACATTTTGTTGATTGCAAGCCGCTCCGCTATTGAAGACGGTAAAATTCCGCCCCAGTTGGGCATGTGGTGGATCCATGGCCTTGGGCTGATTTTTGGTATTGTTTTGCTGGTGAAACACCGTACTGCAGGTCAGAAGTTCAAAGCATTTATCACAGGGCGTTCTTCTCATGTTTAAGATCCTCGACCTGTATATAGGCCGCACCATATTAACCACAGTGTTGATGACAGTGACTGTGCTGATGATTTTATCCGGCATGTTCAGGTTTATTGACCAGCTGCGTTTAGTTGGGCGCGGTGACTACGATATGTTATCTGCTGGTTTGTTTACGCTGTTCAGTGTGCCCGGCGATTTAATTGTGTTTTTCCCTATGGCGGCTTTAATAGGCGGCTTAGTTGGCTTGGGTATGTTGGCCAGCAATAGTGAGCTGGTGGTGATGCAGGCGGCGGGTTTATCACGGCTGAACATCATTAACTCTGTGATGAAAACTTCCTTATTAATGATGCTGATTGTGATGCTGGTAGCTGAATTTGGTGCGCCAGTAGCCGAAAAAACCGCCCGTGAACTGCGCACCAAGGCGATTTCAGGTGGTGATTTAATCTCAGCTCGGCAGGGTGTATGGGCCAAAGACGGCGATAACTTTATTAATATCAAACAAGTAGATGACTTCGGTAATTTAACCGACTTAACCATTTACGAGTTTGATACCGACTTAAAACTACAGGCCATAGTCAGCGCTAAAACCGCCGTTTTTGTCAGCAATTCCTGGCGTTTAAGCAATGTCAGCCGCCTGCATTTCCGTGAGGACAGAGTAGAGAAACACCAGTGGCAGGAACAGCGCTGGCGCTCGACCTTAACGCCGGACAAATTAGGTGTGGTGTCTATTAAACCTGAGTTGTTATCCCTCAAAGGTTTAACCGACTACATTGATTATCTCGACAGCAACCAGCAGGACAGCAGCAAATTTGAACTGGCGTTTTGGCGCAAGGCGACTCAGCCTCTGACCATTATTGCTATGTTGCTGGTGGCTTTGTCTTTTATCTTTGGACCACTGCGCAGCGTCACTATGGCGGCCCGTATTCTGATGGGTATTCTGACCGGTTTCGCCTTTTATATGAGCGACCAGGTCTTTGGTCCTGTGGCTTTGGTCTACCAGCTACCGCCTGTCTTTGGTGCAGTTTTGCCTTCGGCTTTGTTTATAGGGCTGGCGATGTATTTATTGCAGAAGAAATAACCTGGGTCAGAGCCTTGGCTCTGACCCCCATATGGCGACTGGAAACTTAATCGGGCAACTCTGTAAGCTAATTCGCTTAACAACACCTTAACTACAGACTCTGAATGTGTTTGATTTCGAGGGTCAGAGCCTTGGCTCTGACCCTGTATTAACCCGCTTTACGATGTAAATTCAGCTCTTTGCTTTCATCTTTGGTCAGCTTCACCACTATGGTGTTGGTGATTTGATCCTGCAGCGCTAAACCTTTGCCCCAGCGGATCCACAACCAGAAGTTACCCAGGCCCAACAAAGACACCAGTAAACGCAGCGCTGCTTGTTTTAGCGTGATGGGTGAGCCATCGGGTTGGATCAACAAAATACGCCAGGCGCGCATGCCAAGGGTTTGTCCGGCTTTGACCCAGAAGTAGAGGTAAAACCACAAAAACACCAACAGCGAATACAGCTGAAACCAAATCGCATGTTTCTGAATAAAATCAGCCTGATCCTGATAAGCCGCCAGTGAAACCAACCCCAGCTTATCCAGAATAGTCACCAGCAACAGCGCCAGACCCATAGCCAACATCCAGAGCGCCGCCAAAATCAGCACGTCATAAACAATGGCCGCTAAACGGCGGAACAAACCCGCCTTTGGAGATTCGTGATACATCAGTGTGTCCTGACTTTTATTGATTATGTAATTGGCGCTAAGTGTATCACGCAGCTTTGTTTTTTCGAAACTGCTGCAAAAATGCGCAACCACGCAACCAACTGAAACTTTTGCTTGCGCCACGCCATTCGCTTTGTATAATGCAAGCGTTTACTTCTGTACGACCCCTCAA
>CAMLSF010000186.1 GCA_946482615.1 uncultured Chromatiaceae bacterium
TGCTGAATATACTGCTGGCCCCGGTATTGATTGCAGGCTGGGGTACAGGCTATGCGTTGGGTGTATTTGGTGCCGGCCTTGCCAGCAGTATTTCTGTGGGGGTTGGTGTGGTGCTGCTGTGGCGCTACTTTCTGAAAAGTGACCATTCTGTGCTGCAAACTCCAAAACAATGGAGCTTTGATGCTAAAGTCTGGCGTCAAATTACCGCTATTGGTATACCAGCTGGGGGCGAATTTGCCCTGGTGTTTGTTTTTACTGCTTTTGTCTATGGGGTGATCCAGGATTTTGGTACTGCCACACAAGCCGCTTTTGGTATAGGCAACCGCATACTGCAGGCCATGATGATGCCCGCTTTGGCCTTGTCTTTTGCTTTGCCCGCTATTGTTGGCCAGAACTATGGTGCAGGTCAGGCTGAACGGGTCAGGCAGTGTTTTAAAGTTGGCATCAGCCAGATGGCACTGGTGATGCTGCTGTTGTTTGCGCTGAGCCAATTTTTTGCCCACTCGCTGATGAGCGCTTTTTCTGACGACCTGCGCGTCATAGCCGAAGGCGAAGTCTTTTTACATATTATCAGCCTGAACTGCCTGACAGCAGTGCTGGTATTCAGCTGCTCTGGTATTTTTCAGGGCCTTGGCAATACCTGGCCTTCGTTGGCCAGCTCAGCAATACGGATCTTCGCCTTTATTTTGCCGGTGTTGTGGTTGTCCACAAGCAGTGATTTTTCCCCTGCTATGGTCTGGTATGTATCTGCCGCCAGCGTTTTGGTGCAGGGACTACTGAGTTACAGCCTGCTGCGCTGGCAATTACGCCACCGGTTGGCTGTGGCGGTGTAAAAAGTGGTGCAAGAGTACCCTAATCAATGCAGTAAAAGGCGCTGCACCTGTCGGTGAAAACCTGCTCACACTTAAAGGTGAGCAGGCTTAGTCTCTGGCATTCCAGCCAATTTAGCTCAGGATTACAGTAAAAGCGGCCAAAGGTGCAGCAGCCCATAACAGCAGAGCGCTCAGGTGCGGCTTGTAAGCCAGCAATAAAGCAAAACAGCCCTGCATCAGAGTCAAAGTGCCAAACCAGACCACCATACCTATAGCCAGTTGCCAGCCCTGAATACAAAGCCACAAGGCCAGCAACAAAAACAACCAGCCAGCGCTTTGCAACAACCTCTGATAAAAAGCTTTGGGTTCTGTGGCAAAAACCTGTTCAAAATGTTTGTCCATCGACAGGCCTAAAGCGGCCATAGCCGCATAAGCGGACGCCAGAGTACTGAATAACAGCAAGCCCATTACAGTACCTCCGTCGAGGCTGGCGCTGTGGCTCTGTTTGCTGTCGCCGGCCTGGGTTTAGTGACTGCCATTTTGCGTTGTACTTTCAAAGCCGCCCAACCCAGCATCAGGCCCAGCAGAATAAACACCAGATCCACGCTGGCCAGCGCCCAATCCTGCCGCCCTAAGGTCTGACCCAAATGCCGCTCAGTGGTCAGGGCATTCAGCAGCGGCAAAAGTAGAAATGCAGCAGCAGCCAGACTCAGACAATCACGCCAGGCGATAAAAACAGGCCGGCTAAAGCTGTACAATGCCAAAGCCCCCCAGGCCAAAAACAGCGAATGAATTTCCCATTGCGACCGTCCGGCCAAATCAGCCGGGATCAACCTGTTCGCCCAGAAATAAGCCGCCAAACCAAAACTCAAACCAGCAATAGTGGCAACATTCAGTTTTTCCACCAGCTGATGCCCGGCTTCGTACTCCCCGGTTTTCGCCAGTTTAGGCCGGCGTTTTGCAGTCCAGAGCACCAGTCCAGTCGCAATCATGCCGCAGCCTAATAAGCCTGATACGAAGTACAACCAGCGTAGCCAGGAGTCTGCAAACAAGCCTTCATGCAAACCCAGCATCGAACTGCCAAAGACCTCAACCGCAGCAATATCAGCCGGAGCTGTGGTTATAGCTTCTCCTGTCAGCGCATTAAAACTCAGAGTACCGGCACCACGGCTGCGGCGTATGGTCTGTGCATAAGCAGGAGTAATTTGCAGCTGTGCGACTTGTCCTCTGGCCTCAGGCAGCAGCGTTACCGAGCGGATTTGTCCCTTGCCCCATAAGGCTTCGGTCTGAGCCAGCAAAGGTCTGAAATCGGTAAACTGCTCTGCTTGTTGACCAAGTGACAAAGGGCGCGCAGAACGCCCTTCCCGACCAGAACGACCAGCGTGCTCCGACTGAGCCTGACGTGGACCACCGCCGCCCATACCTACAATTCTGTTGCTGCCGGTTTGGTTGACCAACTCTGAGTAATAGGCCTGACGATCATCAGGTTCAAAACCATATGTCAAAGGCACGGCCAGTGGCATATAGGAGTAGAGGAAAAACAGCAGTCCGCTGTAGGTGATCATTAAATAAAAGGGCAAAGCCGACAGACTGATCAGGTTATGTGCGTCCAGCCAGGAGCGCAGGCCCTTTTGCTGACGGTAGGTAAAAAAGTCCTTAATCATCTTTTTGTGGGCCACCACGCCTGTGACTATAGCCACCAGCATCAACATAGTGCAGAGCCCAACCAGCAGAATAGCGGTGTCCGCCGGAATATAATGCAAAGCGTAATGCATACGTAACAAAGCCCGGCCGCCCGCCGTTTCCCGCACCGGCTCTGCAAGCTCTATCGGCTGACCGTTGCTGGTGTCCAGATACAAAGTATCAGTGCGGCCACGGCGCTCACCCGGTTCAGGCGCTGCAGTCCAGCTGGCGCTTAAAGCACTGCTGTTGCGGGCATCACTGGCCAGGTTCACAGTCCAGCTTTGTGCCTGCTGGCTTTGCGGCAAACGGCGCAGTTGCTGATATCCCATGTCAAACTGAGTCGCAGCATCAGGCACCAGCACAGCTGGCATTGGCCGTTCCGGCTGCATCCAGCGGGTAATTTCCTGAGTGGCATAACTGGCTGTGCCTGTCACAAACACAAAAAACAGCACCCAGCCCACTACTAAACCAGTCCAGGTATGTAACCAGGTCATAGACTGACGAAAACTTGCTTTCATCGCTGCGAACCTCCCTGCGCCAACAGCACCACAACAGACATCAGCAGCACAGCCCCCAGCACCAACAGTGTCGCGTGCCGGGTTTTAGTCAAAGAAAACACAGCCATAATCACGCTTAACCAGACCAGAAAACTGAACACAGTGGCGCTGTGAGTGACTAAAGCCCGCTGCTCATCAGCCAATAGAGCCAGCACTGGAGCTGTCAGATTGGCGATCAGAAAACCGCCGGCACTGGCCAGAAAAACCCGCCAGAGCACAGTCCAGCGATAACGCGCTAACTCAGTAGCAGCGAAAAGTTGTAGTAGTTTGTTCATCCGGGACTCCCCTTTGTCATCCTCAGCCCTGCCGCAGAACGGCAAAAGCCCTGCAGTCCGGAAGGAGCTGCAGAGCCTTGTTTTTATTCAGCTTTTAGTTAGAAATTGTAGGTAAAAGACAGCACCAGCTTGCGGCCATCCAGTATGTAGGCGAAGTTCTCTTCCGACGTCACCTCTTTATTACCCAGGTTATAAATACCGGCTTTCAGGCTTAACTGATGCTGAGGCTTATACATCAACCCCAGATCGGTAAAGGCATAAGCAGGGTATTGCACACCATTGCTGGCCGAGCCACTGGTGCCGGTTTGCCAGCGGCCTGTGGTTTTACTGCGGAAGTTGGTTTGCACCCACAAATTCAACTTGTCCATCGCCTGCCAGTCTAACGAAGCGTTCAACATATGACGGGCCACGTCATTAAGAGGCTCACCGGCATAAGTGCCTGACTTTTGCTCTGTGGCTGTGTAGGTGTAGCTCTGTCTGTAGCTCAGGTTGTCCAACAGCTGATAATCCAGCGTCATTTCAACACCACGCAGTTCGGCCTTGTCGACGTTTTCGTAGGCGGTGTAACCGTACTGGTGAGCCGGGTAATAAGTGCCTTTGTAATAACACTCTTCATTCTGCAGACAGACACGGCCTGTTCTGTTGATTTTGTCGTTGTAGTTGGTTTGATAGGCGGTTAAAGACCCGCTTAATTCCTGTCCGGCATTGTGATACCCCAGACCAATCTCATAGTTCAGACTGGTTTCAGGCATCAAATCCGGGTTACCTATAACAACACCACCTCTGGAGGTTGAACCAAAATCTGTCGCACTCTGGCGCAGGTTGGGTGCTTTAAAGCCAGAGGTAACCCCACCTTTGAGCACAAACTCATCATTCAGGTTGTAGACTGCATAAGCTTTAGGGCTGATTTCACTGCCAAACTTTTCGTTGTCATCGTAACGGCCACTTAAAGTGAGCGTCAGATCGTCCAGCGCCTGCCACTGATCTTCCAGATACAACGAATACTGATAACGTTCCATCTTCACCACGGCGTTTGCATCAGGCACTACAGGTTCACGTAAACCATTGCTGGCGCCATCTTGCAGATTTTCATCTTCGTAACTGACACCGGCCGACAGACTGTGCTGGTCGATAAAATAACTGGCCTGACTGTTGACGGTCAGTACATCAAAACTGATGCCGTTGCCTGTAGTTTCATTGACCCGGGTTGGGTTTTTTGTGCTGTCGTAATTCAGATAACTTTTCAGCAGCAGGCTGCCGTAGCTGCCGTCGTGCGTCACAAAGTAGTTGTTTTTAATCGACTTGTTGTATGTGGCTTCGCTGTCCGCCGCAATACTTTTGCCTGGCGTAGCGCTACGCTCCTGTTCGGTGTAACTGTGCCCTAAAGTCAGCACATTGTCTTTATCCAACTGCCAGCCCAGTTTAGAGCCGACATTCTTTTTGCTGTAATCCGGGTCTGAGGCTGCGCTGTCGTCACCGCCTAAAAACAAACTTTCCTGCTGGTTTTGCACTGCCCCCGTCAGTTGCAGGGACAACACATCTTTAATTAAAGGAGCATTCAGATACAGGCTGGTTTGGTTGCCGTCTTCATTAACCTTATTCGAACTGTCGGCCCTGCTGTATTCAGAGGTAATACTGCCGTTAAATTCGTTGTGCACTTTTTTGGTGATGATATTGATCACACCACCCATAGCATCGGAGCCATACAGCGACGAAGCCGGGCCACGGATCACTTCAATCCGCTCTATGGCTTCAATAGGAGGTAAAAAGTGGATAGGAGTACCAGCCTGAGTACCGTTCAGGCCAAAAGCCTCGTTGCTTTGCGCAGGTTTACCGTCGATAAGAAACAAGGTGTAGTCGGACGACATACCACGCAGCATAATAGACTGCTCAACACCGCCCCCCATAATCTGTACACCAGCCACATGCTTCAGTGCATCAGTGACATCTGTATAAGATTTTTTCTTCAGCTCGTCTGCGCTAATCACAGAGATAGTAGCCGGCGCTTCCAGCAGGTTTTGTTCATAACCTGAGGCTGTGACTACTATCACTTCAATAGGATTCACAGCATCGTCTTCAGCATAAACGGCAGTGGCAGTGAACGCAGAGGCAATAGCTAAACTCAGGCAGGTACGGCGACGAACAAACATGATCTGTAGTTTCCTTCACTTGGGACTGGACCAATTCACAACGCTTCTAATTGCAAATCATTATCAATAACGCGATGATACAGTCCTGATGGATTTCAAAACAGCGCTAGACGCTGAATACAGAATTAAGAGAAACTGAATTGTGGACGCAATGATCCGTAGTATGAGAGTCTTTGTAGCAGTGGCAGAAACCGGTTCTATGGCTGCAGCAGCCCGTTTGCTGGACTTAAGCAGCTCTGCTGTGACTCAGCAAATTCAAAAGCTGGAACAACAACTTAGCATTAGCCTGCTACACCGCAACACCAGACAAATTACCCTGACCGAAGCAGGCCAGCTGTATTACCAAAGCTGCAAACAAAGCATCAGTTTGTGGCAACACACTGAAGAACGGTTAAGTGAATTGCGCGAACAACCTCAGGGTGAATTGCGTATTTCGGTACCGGCCGGCTTTGTCAGCTGTGGTTTGTTAAGCCAACCACTGAAACAACTTTTAAAATCCCATGAACAGCTGAGTATCAGATTATTTGTTACAGATGACGAACTGGATTTAATAGCCAACCGCATAGATTTGGCGCTAAGCGTACAAATCGGCCTCTTGCCCGACTCCAGCCTGATAGTGCGTCAGCTGGTGACAATCAAAATGATCCTGGTGGCCTCCCCTGCTTATCTTGAAGAACAGGGCTTTCGTCATGGTCGTTTGCCACAACAACCCGCAGAGCTGAGCGGTATGGAGTGGCTGGTTCACACCAATAGCAAAGCTGGCCATCTGGTATTGCAACACCCTGATGGCCCCGGCACTTTGGCTGCCCCTGTCAAAATGCGACTGAACAATATGCAGACTCTGGTCCAGTTGGTGTACGACGGTTTGGGTTTTGCCGTACTGCCGGAGCTGGAAATTCAGGACTATCTGCGTGCTGGCAGCCTGGTGCAACTCTTACCCGACTGGCAACTACCAAGCATTGATATCTGCGCCATCACCAGCAGCAGAAACTCACAACCCGCCAAAGTAAAAGCCGCCATTGATATTCTAAGCAAAGAGCTAAGGGCTATTCCGGTGAGTTGAGGAAAGGCGGAATAACAACGCTCCCAATCGCCGGGTTGTATGTTATTGCTCACAAGGCTAAAATCTGCACAACTTCGGC
>CAMLSF010000187.1 GCA_946482615.1 uncultured Chromatiaceae bacterium
GTACTTATAAATTCAGTACGGGCCAACGATTCGGTGCTGTATTTCGTAGCTGGCAGCAGGACGGTAAAACTCATAACAGCAGAGATCCAAAGGAACAAATTCCTGCTGGTGCTCAGTTAACGGCACATTTCCAGTCAGTGACTTTGGCCGAAACTTATGTCAGCAAAGGTGCGCCAAGCCAGACTGTGTTGAAGCCGAGCAACCATGGGCTGGAACTGGTGTTCCAAAGCCATCCCAACGATTTGTATATCCAAAGCCCAATCAAAGCCACTGTGCTTTATAACGGCAAAGCTTTGGCCGGACAAAAAGTGCAGGTGTATCCGGCCAACTCGCCAGAAGCAGAAACCAAAGCCTCCAAAGAACTGACGACGGACAAAGAAGGTCAGCTGAGTTTCGAGTTGGATAAAGCCGGTACCTATTTGCTGCTGACCCGTTTTCGTACCGATGCACCGGCAGGTGCCAAAGCCCCAACCTACAGTTACAGCTACAGCGCTGTAGTTGAAGTCACTGAATAACAGGAGTTTATGATGCAACGCAGAAGCACTGCCCTTAGTTTATTTTTAGCCATCACCAGCTGTTATTTAGCTGCGGATGAAAAAGCGCCAAAAAAACCAGCTCATCAGCCTACAGCTCAGGGCAAAGCCAGCTTTATTCAGGATTATGATCTGAATAAAGATGGCACTGTCAGTCAGGCTGAATTTGCACAGGTGCGTCAGCAGCGTTACAGCGCTATGGACGAGAACAAAGATGGTCAGGTGTCGGTGGACGAATATGTCAATGAATACGCCGGTCGTCTGGATAAAAAACTCGATACCGAACGCACAGGCCAAATCAAACAAACGCTGGTGCGGATTGAGGCGCTGGATAAAAACAAAAGTAAAACCATAGGCAAAGATGAATACAGGGCCTCAGGTGATAAAGCTTTTGCCTATATTGATACCAATAAAGATGGCGTAATCAGCAAAGCTGACCCACTGCCAGAACGCGAGTCTAAACCCGATGCCAAACCAACAGTGCGTGCCCGTCCTGCTTTAGTGATGCCAACCACTCATAGTGTGGCCGGAATGCTGGATATGTATGACCAGAATGGCGACGGTCAGGTCGATAAGGTTGAATACCAAAAGCAGCGTGACGCCGCCTTTGCCCGCACTGATCTGGATAAAAACGGTGAGCTGAGCAGCGATGAATACCTGAACGAGTTTGTCGATCGTCTGGACCGTCAAATCGCTAAAACCCGTACTGCTCAGTTAAAGCAGGCCGCAGTGCGTTTTAAAGCTCTGGATAAAGACAGTGATCAGCACATCAGCAGTGCCGAGTTTAATGCCTCAGGCGAACGTATGTTCAAACGCTGGGATACAGATGTAAACCAGCAAGTGACTATGGCAGAAGCTTTGCCTGTGATTGAAACCGAAGCTAAAAAGAGTACGGCTGAGTAATGAAACCTTTTGTCTGGCCATTGACGCTATTATCGCTTTGTCCTGTGCTGGTGCTGGCAAAACCTGTCAGCTATCAACAGGATCTTGTTGGGACACAGCTGAAACTGCAGCTGGAAGGCGTCAGCCAAAAGGACTGGCAGGCCAGACAAGCAGAATTTCAACACTGGTTAGCTGCTGCGACACCACATCAACACGAATTAATTCAGCGTTGTGAAGAATGGCGTGCTTTAAGCCAAAAAAGTTACAGCTGCCGTTTAGGCTCCATCGCACAGCAATGGCAGCACGCGGTAAAGAACCAAGAGCTGCCTGACAGAGTGGAATTACGCCGTCAAACCAGAGCTATTGAGCAAATGGTACTGACGGAAGCCAATAAATCTGCAGTGGTTTGGCAGCTGGACGGCTTAGCCAATGCCTACTTGCTGGACGAAACTGCCAGGCTGCTAAAGAGTTGGTTCCCAGAGTTAAAGCAGATGGATTTGCAGTCTGGTGTCAGCCGGTTGTTATGGTCTGATGGGATCAACACTGAGCTGAGTCTGGGCACTGAACAGCCCTTATTGCAGCAACTGCAGCTGAGTTCAATCGCTTTAGCTCAGACTGAAACTGCTGATACTCAGCAAGGTTATAAAGTGTCGTACCGGACTTTTAGTCCGCTATTGAACCCAGCTGAAGGCTGGCCAGTGGAATACGGCCCAACAGCCACAGTGCTGGCGAAAGATGCAGTCACAGCCTATTTACTGGCGCAAAGTCTGGCAGTGCTGGACTTGAAACAAGGCCAGCAGTTGACTGATCAACAGCAGGCCGCAGCTTTAATCAAAACGGATTCGGCCAACTGGTACGCATCCAACTCCTGGTATCACTATCTGGCGGATAAAAGCCAAAGTCAGCAGCAAGGGCTGCAGATCAGCTATCAGCTGCCCAAATTCAGTGACGGAAACTACAAAAGACCTTATGTGTCGGTATGGCTGACCGATCAGCAGAAAAATCCTGTGCGTCAAATCAGTCTGGTCGGCCAGCAAAGCCGCTGGTATCAGGAGCTGAATCACTGGTGGCGTCGCCTTGGTCGTAAAAATCCGGAGCAAATAGATCAGATTGCCGGTGCAACCCAAAAACCCGGTACTTATCAGCTGCAGTGGGATGGCCGGGATCAACAAGGGGCAGTGGTACCATGGGGTCAGTACCAGTTACATCTGGAAGTAGCGCGTGAACATGGGGGCCATGAACATTTAACTCTGCCGCTGAACTGGCAAGCCGGTCTGAAGCCGGTGCAGCTACAAGGTAAAGCTGAACTTGGGCTGGTGCGGCTGCAACTTCAGAGCAAAGACGGCTAAGTTTTAAACATCAAATTCCTGTTGAGTTGTCTCCCAACTCCTGTTGTTCTCCCTATTCTCTGGATAGGGAGTTTTTTGTGTTTTCAAAGTTTAAGTTGTTGAAATATATAAAATAAATTGAATTTCATTGTTGAGAATAGTTCTCATTTGATCTAGCATAACGCCATCCTGTGGACTTACCACAGCTCTTTAGCTCGTCAAGGAGAGCGTTATGCCCTGTTCTAAAACTTTTATTGCTGTTGCTATCAGCAGCTTATTTTCCACCTCTCTGTTGGCTGAAGTTGCAGCTGAACAGGCCACCAAAGATCTGTCGCAACTGGATGCTGTAACTGTCACTGCTACTGCGCTTGAAGATAAAAAATCGACCACAGCTAATAGCACAGTGATTAAAGCTAAGCAGCTGGAACAGCAGCAGGTGCAGCGTTTAGAAGATATGGTGCGTTACATTCCGGGCGTCAGCTTAACGGATCAGGGCCGTTTTGGTTCGGCTGGCTTTAACATCCGTGGCCTGGAAGGCAATCAGGTGGCTATTACGGTGGACGGTTTGTCTGTAGGTGAAACCTTAAACCCACCCACTTACGCTTTTTATGATTTTTTTGCGGCCGGTCGTGGTGGCATAGACCCGGATGCGGTGAAACAAATTGAAATTGTTAAAGGTGCGGATGCCATAGCTGCCGGCAGTGGTTCTTTAGGTGGCGCCGTGCTTTTTGTCACTAAAGATGCTGCAGACTATTTAGCTCCGGAAGGTGACGACACTTTGGTCCGGTTCAAAGCGGCGTACAGCGGTGCCAATGATGAAACTCAGGGCACTGTGACAGTGGCAAACCGTACTGGCAAGCTGGAAGCTTTGGCTGTGTTGACCAAACGTCAAGGCCACGAAATGGAAAACTATGCCGACTCAGCCGAACGTCAGGCCATAACAGGCTCAGGCCGCCCTGTGGCGGATCCGCAGGACAACAGCAGCCACAATATACTGACCAAATTAAAGTACCAGCTGACTGATACTCAGGATATGGGCCTGACCGCAGAGTTATTTAAAGCCGATATCGACACCAATAACTTATCTTGGTTAAGCCGCAGTTACCTGACCCGTACCAGTGACGACCAGCAGAAGCGCAGCCGTATTGGCTTAAACTACAATTGGTTAGCAGGTCATCAGCTGTTTGATGCCTTTTCTACCAGCCTGGATTATCAGAAAACCAATAACGATGCTTTCACTTTGATGTTGGCCCCAGCCAGTGCAGCCCGTTTATGTACCACTGGCCCTTGTTACCGCAGTGAAGACCGCGACTACCAGCAGGACTTGCTGAAATGGGCTTTTGCTTTGGATAAAGAACTGACCACTCAGGGCAGCAGCCATCAACTGGTGTACGGCGGTGCTTTGGAGCAAAAGTCAGTTGATTTTTCGGCCATTGATACCAGTTATGTCGGTCAGACGATGGACATTGCAAAGCAGGATATAGACCCTGACTTTGTGCCTGAGACAGACGCTGACTTATGGCATTTGTATCTGCGCGACAGTATTAAATTTAACGACAGTGCTTTTAGCTTAACCAGTGGGCTGCGTTACGATCATCTGTCATACAAACCCAAGTTAAATGATGGTTTTACCGACGTTACAGCGTCAGTGCAGGACAGCAGTTTCAGCGCTGTCACAGGTCAGTTAGTAGGTAACTATCAGCTGACAGAACAACAAAGTGTAGCGCTGCAACTGGGCCGTGGGTTCCGGGCACCCAGTACAGAAGAAATGTATTTCCAGACTTCATCCGTCAGCCGCACTGAACAAGCCACAGGCACTGTGGTGACTGGGTTATACGGCTCGTTATCCAACCCCAATTTGGAAGCTGAATACAGTACCAACCTGGAACTGGCTTATCAGTGGCAAAGTGATAACAGCAGGATCAAAGTGGCGCTGTTTAAAGATAACTACCACGATATGATTGAAAATGTCACCAAAGTACAAAACCCCGGTACTGTTTACGAAAGCTGCACCAGCTTCGGTTGTACTGTGACTCAGGGTAATCCTTATACCGTCAACGAAAACGTCGGTGACGTGGATGTCACAGGCGTTGAGCTGCAAGGGGCCTGGCGCTTTAATCAAACCTGGAGCGCTCAATTCTCTTACAGCCATCATGAAGGTGAAAAAGACAATGGCGACCCGCTGATTACTATTAGCCCGGACAAGCTGGTGGCTGGTGTCAGTTACCGCGCAACCGACTGGTGGGATCTGGCCGCTCACTTCAGTTACAGCTCTGAAGTCAAAGCCAAAGATGCCTACGAAACGGCAGAAGACGGCACACAAACTCCATTAGTCACCTATTTGCCAAAAAGCGCTACTGTGGTGGATTTAGTCAGCAACATGGAGTTTGGCGACAACTGGTTACTGAATGTTGGTGTTTATAACCTGCTTGATAAAGAGTACTACCGCTGGGAACGTATTCGTTATGCCGCCAGCAGCAGGAACAATATCAGTGCCGACGGCATTCAGCGTTACAGCGAACCGGGCCGTTATGCCAAGTTGAGTGTCAGTTACAGTTTCTAAGTTTTGTTTGAGACCAGTTTCATCCTGGTGTTGTAATCCCCGCCCGCCTCGCAGTCAACAAAACTGCGGTTTCAGGGACGAAGGGGATTTTATGCTCAACCACCTGCTGGGAAGACAGGTGGTTTTTTTGTTTAAAAAACACAGATCCGAACCGGGAAAAAACGTTATAATGTCACAGGTTTTTTCCTGGCTCTTGCTGTCTGAACCTGACTATCTTTATCCGCTGCTATTTCCCATAGGACAGGATTTTTTATGTTGACTCTGTTTATCCTGCTGGCTGCCTTTTTGGTGATGCTGGTGTCCCTGTCCGGCGCTATCTTATTTTTACTGCCACAAAAAAAACTACAAAGGTTTTTACCACTGATTTTAAGCCTGGCTGTGGGTGTATTACTGGCCAATGCTTTTTTGCATTTATTGCCGGACGCACTGCAGCATCAGGAATCACATCGCCAGCTGTTTGGCTGGGTTCTGGCGGGTTTATTAGGTTTTTATTTTCTCGAGCGTGCGCTGCAACATGGTCATCCACAACTGCCGGACCAGGCGATCAACAGAGCCAGCTATGGCAAAGTAAATCTGGTGGCTGATGGCATTCACAATTTTATTGATGGTGTACTGATAGCGGGCAGTTTTCTGGTCGACCCTTTATTGGGCGTAACAACCACAGTGGCTATTCTGATCCATGAAATTCCGCAGGAAATTGCCGATGTGGCTGTATTACTGCACGCCGGTTTCAGCCGTAAAAAAGCCCTGCTGTATAACCTGTTATCGGCCGGCGCTTGTGTTTTGGGCGCCGTGGCCACTTTAGCCATCAGCCACTGGTTAACACCTAATCTGAATATCTTGTTGGCTATTACAGCAGGTGCCTTTATTTACCTGGCCAGCGCCGACTTAATGCCGCTGCTGCGAAAAAATGTCGAACAACCGCTCTGGTTACATGGCCTGATGATGGGCCTGGGTGTGCTGCTGATGTTGTTGCTGATTGGGCCTGAAGTTTCACATCAACATTAATTAGCTGTCGTACTTGAAGCTGCAGCTTTGTTGACTGCGCCTGATGTTGAGGAAAGAGTATCGCCCCAGTCGCATAGACAACTATGCTCTTGGGGTCTCGTTCACTTGTCGCCTTGCCGCAACATCAATTACTTAGGCTATAGCCGTCGCACTTGAGGGTAGCACGCATTTTTTGACTCACTATTCCTGCCTCTGTACCACCAAGTTACAATACTTTAAGTTATTGATTTATAAATAATGGCGTAAGTTTGTCGTTGAACTGGCGGCATAAATCTGTTGCAGCATCAGCATTGA
>CAMLSF010000188.1 GCA_946482615.1 uncultured Chromatiaceae bacterium
CTCCAGTTACCGCCTGTTGCTGTAGCTGTCCCAAGAACAGTAGTACCGTCTGTATCATACAAAGTGACTGTGCTACCAGCTTCTGCTGTACCAGTCAGTGTCGGTGTGGTGTCATTGGTCACATTGTCTGTCGAACTTTCCCCTGTATCTGAACCTGCGGCTAAATCAGGGGTTGAAGGTGCATCAGGGTCTACCGCATCCACTAATACCGCTGTTGTGCTTCCCACTGAATTCAGAGTCAAACTCAGGTCATTACCAGAATCATCTTTTAAGCTGCCACCGTTCAGATCAAGACTGCCTACAGCTATACCATTGGCATCCAGATCACCAGCCTGAACTACGTAACGGAAAGTTAAACTGGCCGAAGCAGACCCGGAAATATAGTCAGCATAGGCTGTGCTTGAACCAATGGTCAGCGCTAAACGTGGAGTACCAGTCACCACAACATTAGCCGCAGAGGCTATATTGACGACAAAATCCAGGTTCTCACCAGCAACATAAGTATCATTGGCCGGAACAGTGACGCTGCCTATTGATGGGGCAGCGTTATCCAGCGTCGCATTGTTAGTGCCTGCTGTTGTTGTGGCATTCCCCGCATTATCTGTAGCTGTCACACTAACATTAACCGTACTGCCATCCACAGCTCCGGCAGCAACCAGATAAGTTGCAGTCCAGGTGCCTCCGCTGTTACTGGCCGCAACGGCCGCTCCGCCACCAAAGGCTGAGAAGTCAACAGTCACTGCACTGATAGTGTCGCTATTGTTATCGCCGCCGGCCGTATTATTCCAGCTGGCTGTTACAGTATCTCCTACAACAAAGCTGCCTGAAGCTCCTGAACCGCCGCTCAGTCCAATATTGGCTGCAGTAACAGTCGGGGCTACAGTATCCACCACAGCTCCAGTTGTATCAGATGTTGTTACGACATTGCCAGCATTGTCTGATACGCTGAAAGAGATATTGCGGCCAGTCGCATCTAATGCGCCAGCGGTCAGGATAAAGGTTGCAGTCCAGGTACCACCGCTATTACTTGCAGCAACTGCAGCACCTCCCCCAAATTGTGAGAAGTCTACTGTAGCCGAACTGATGGTATCACTGTTGTTATCCCCACCAGCCGTATTGTTCCAGGTCGCAGTCACAGTATCGCCAATTTTATAGGCGCCACCCGTACCTGTTCCACCTGAAATACTGATATTGGCGTTAGTGACGGTCGGCGCCACATTATCAACTGTGGCGTTGGTGGTGTCCGCTGTTGTGGTTGGAGCTTGCGCATTGCTGGCTGTCACACTGACATTGCGGTTGGTATTATCTATAGCACCAGCAACAATAGTATAAGCTGCAGTCCAGCTGCCGCTGTTTTCAGTTGCAGCTACGGCAGCACCACCGCCAAATTGGGAGAAATCAACAGTGACGCCGGTAATACCTGAGTTGTTATCACCTGCCCCTGTATTGTTCCAGGTTGCTGTGACTGTATCACCAATTTTATAAGCGCCCCCAGTGCCACTGGCACCAGAAATACTGATATTACCGTCTGTTACAGTAGGACCATTCATCACCAATACGGAGGCTGTACTGCCCACCGAATTTAATGTGGTAGTAATAGCATTGCCCGCAGCATCCTGAATGGTGCCGCTGTTCAGATCCAGCGAACCCGCCACAGCTATACCATCACTGTCGCCATCTGAGATATCTACTGCATAGCGGAACAATAAAGCGGATGTACCAGAGCCACTGAAATAAGTGGCGTATCGGGTGGTTGCACCTATGGTTAAGGCGATACGTGGCGTACCCCCCGCCGTATTCACTGTCACGTTTTCACTGGTGTTCACAGTAAAATCAAGGTTTTGCCCTGAAGAATAAGTAGCACTAGCCGGAACAGAAACGCTGCTGACCGTAGGAGCAATACCATCAATAACCAGATTTTTATTAGCACCTAATGAATTTGCCGCACCAGGGCTGGCTAAAGTTAAAGTGGCGTTATTGGTGTCCGCATCACGGATGGTGCCACCATTTAATGCTAAAGCGCCGGTAGATGCATAATCCAGATCTGGGCTGCTATGGCCCGTTGCCACAGTGTAATTAAAGGTAAGGGCTGTGGTGCCGGAACCAGAGGCATAATTCAACACAGCATCTGTAGTACCGGTTTCTAACGTCAGTTGTGGTGTGCCAGTGACTGTCACTGCTTTTGAAAAGTTTAGAGTAACAGCTATCACATCCCCTACTTTGTAGGTGCCATTGGCTGTACTGCTGGTAACAGAACTGACCACAGGGGCCACATCGTCATTTTGGATGGTACCAACCCCTGTTGCGTCAGCTAAGGCCACACTTTCCACATTATTTACAGGATTAGACAGCGTGATAGTGTAGGTTTCGTTCGGCTCGACCAGTCCATCACCCAACACAGAAATATTAATGGTTGCTGTCTTTTGACCACCTGGAATAGTCACAGTGCCACTGGCGGCAGTATAGTCGCTACCTGCTGTGCCTGTCCCATCGCTGGTGGCATAGTTTACGGTAGTATTTACACCTGAGGAGATATTCAAGCTAACCGTATGGGTAAAGGTTGTAGTCCCGCTATTCCCCTCACTTGCAGTCACGTCGGAAATACTCATGCTGACGGAGCAATCAGCATCAGTGGTACAAGCGGTAGTGAGGCTGTCGGCACATATGCCCGGCTGGCCAGGTACATGACCACCGGACAAACTAGACGTGGTGCAGTTACCCACAACCCGAATCAGCTCCTGTGCATCACCGACAACCTTCAATCCGTCGAAACGCGATCCCGTCTGACCTGATTGGCTGTTTTTCTGCAGC
This sequence comes from uncultured Chromatiaceae bacterium, assembly GCA_946482615.1. The sequence goes on from CAMLSF010000188.1 coordinate 2,812, forward strand.
ATAGTACTCAAATACTGTTGATTCACCGGCTGAAGTTTCAGCTTAGGTTCAGCTTGTGCTGTTACATTAGCTTTAGAGTCCGTTGCTACAGAGCTAAAAGCAGAGAAGCTGTCAAAGGACGAAACCGAAGTCTGCGAAACTTCGGTTTGGGCCAAAACCACAGGCTTTTTATCACGCAGGGTGGATGACACGCTGCGGGGGGAAGCCGATGCCCCCCCCGGGGCCATTGCGATCAGCAGCGGCAGGCCGCTTTTTAACCATTGATATTTTGTCGTCATCAGTTCCACTCCTTCGCCCTGCCCGCATTGGTTTCTGCGTCCAGCTTTTTGCTTAAAACACAAACAGCTCCGTTACCCTTGGGTCTTGCAGCCCCAGAATTTCTGGCTGTACCGATTCCTCAATAACTGCTACGTCATATAACTGGCTGACATCTCCATCAAAGCGACAGAATGCCACTATGGACATAGTGTTCATGTCCACTATATAGATGCCCGCATGAGACTCCTGATATTTCAGAGATACAGGCAAAGGTGCTGCTCTTTCGCTGTGACGGAATTTGGAGCAGCAGACGATCATATAATCCCGATAAAAGGTCATGGCTCTGGTAAAGCCCTGCACTTCAAGCACTGTTTCTGCAGTTTTTGTTTCCGGGTCGTAGCACATCACTGTGCCATGGCCGGAATTGCAGAGATACACCTTGTCTTTATACAGCTTGGGCGAATGTGGCATACATAAGCCTTCCAGCACTACCTGGTCCGTTTGCACATCAATCAACAAACCAGTGCTTAAATCACTTTCTGCCCGCCAGCTACGTCCCTCAGTAAAAGCGCCAAAACAAGTGGCATAGGCAGGTTTACCCTGCCGCATCGCCATACAATTCAGGTGTCCTGCACCATCCCCTGTGGGTCCTTTCAGAAACTTAGGCCACCACTGAGGTTTAAAACTTAAGTCAGGTTGCAAAGTACAAATACAACTGAATCTGCTGTTTACCATCCATAATCCGCCTTCTCCCCACGCCAGATCGTGAACGTTAATTTCGCCTGTAATATGACTGTTACGGGGCAAAAATATGGAGTCAGCCTCCAGGCCTGCTTCATCAAAACCTGCAGACTGATCGTGGCGGTAGTAGTTGATGATTTCTGTATAAGCAGCAACTGTCAGCTTGTTTTCATGGACAGCCAGGCCCCTGGGTCTCGCCATAGGAACCAAAAGAGTATCGATATTATCATTTTTTTGCCTGAATACAATAAGGCGCTGACAATCATACGAAGTAACAGCCAGAGAAATACGAAATATTTGCAAAAATTCTAAAAATGACGGTGTGGCAGAGGATGAAAAATCATACTGCTCGTTTTGATAATCTGACAGGTCGACAGTCCCTTTGTTAGAGTCTTCGTTTAGTGTAGACACTCCATATCCTCATTACATCAACAACTTAATTTAATTATTGCGAAGCTCAGCCAAAACTTTTTGTGCATTCAGCACCTTGTAGCTAAATTCTGAACCCTGCGGCACTTTCTGGATTTTCGCAGTTCCCGTTTCTGATAACAATAGCTGTATTTCCGCTGCCGTCAACTCAGGCCGCCACGACCTTAACAAGGCGACAAAACCTGACACCAAGGCTGCCGAAGATGAAGTTTTGGCGAACTGCTCATAACGTTGTTCCGGTAACTGACTGACCGTTAACACATAACTGGCGGCTGCGATATCTGCTGCAGGCCCCCAACTGGCATCTGCTAACGTGCCCTGATGGTCGGTCGAACTGACCACCAGCAATTCAGGTAATGCCGCTAATCCTATATTAGTTCTGAACTTAGGATCAGCTGCCACTACGATAACCACTCCTTTACCTTGTCTGGCGTCATAAGTCAGATACTGTAAATAATCTCTGACAGGTGCCGCTACCCAAGGCAGTAACCAGCTGATATTAATTACATCAGCCCCCTGCTGCTCAGCCAAAGAAAAAGCCCGGAGTAAATTAGAAGTCCAAGGGCGTTGTAACTTTAATGCAATCAGTTCAGAGTCCGGAGCTATGCCCCAGGCATAACCCAATGTGAATTTGTTTATATTTTGTACTTTATCAGGTTGTGCCCAGATTAGGCCAGCAACTTTATTGCCGTGTTTTTGATGTGGCTCAGGCACAGCGCCGGGAATATTCAAATCAATATCCCAACTGAACCTGAGTTTGGTCTGGCGTAGGTCAGGTAAATTCAGCGAAACCCCTGTATCAATAACCGCCACTCTTGAACCTTGGCCTTTGCTATAAGGCCAGATTTTTTCCAACGCCAAATAATCTGCTACTGAAAAGGTCTGTTCATTCAGATACAAGGTATTCAGTAAAGATGGCGCCTTTTCGGACTCTGTACGCATAGGCAATAAATCAGGTTGTACAGAGCTGACACCTGGTAATTTCTCCAGAGCCACCATGTTTTGTAATGCATCGTCTAGTGAGTTCAGAGACAGCAGATAGACAAACTGCTGCTGGTAATGCAACAACAACTCCATCTTTGTAATGAGTTTTTGCTGTTGCCTTGGTAATCCCTGCCGGGAAATAGCTCTGGAACTGACCAACAATAAACGGTTGGCAACTTTCACCCTGAGCATCTCTGGCTTTAACAAAGCAACGGCTTCAGTCTGTCCGGCATCCGGCGGATTGCTTAACTCCAGCCGATAGTTTTTTTCAGCCACAGCAAATACATAATCAGCAGAGGCCAGAGGACAGACCAGCAGTAAAACACTGCTTATAAGTTTCCACATCAAGGGCTTTTTTTCCTTTGTCTGTCGGACAGAGCGGGGATCATAATAAAAAAGACCTGACTAATCAGGTCTTTTTTGTATAACCCATTTTTTAGTTACGGCTGGGGAACATACCAAACAACGCAATACAAAACGGGATCGCTAAAAAAGGTTGCCGGTTTTCATGGGCCCCGCCCCCGCCCGCCATACCAAGCATAGTGGGAGCTAAGGGAACTAAACCCGTTGTCGTGTTGTTGTACGCCAGTTGTTGCGCATTTGTTGGTAATAACGAAATACTCAGGTAGCTGCCGCTGCCACTACCCGATACTTTGCCTGTACCTGCCATTTTGACTGTCATCAGATGGCTGTGTGAGGGCATTTCGGTCTGAATTAAAGTGACAGTTGCAGCACCTTCAGCCTCCCCTACAACACGGGGGGTTAAACCTGGCCCATCGCCCTGATGCATCATGGCACGGCCTTGTAAATTTGGTAAACCAAAGTTACTGGTGCCATTGCCACCATAATTCACCCCTAATAACGAAAACAACGCAGTGTTTTGTTGAATAGGCATTAACTGGCCAGCACAGTAGGCAAAGTTGTGTGGCGCAAAACTATAAGGAAACTGCCGGATTTCCCCCACAAATGGTTCTGACATAATGCATCTCCTTAATTACGTGAAGGGAAAATACCCTGTAAGCACAAAATAAAACTCATGGCCAAAAAAGGCATCATATTTTCATGTGGCTGGCTACCGCCTGCTGTGCCCCCTGTGTTTGGCAACATCTGCGCTACCCGGTTTGCCGTTTCTGTCGATGCCAGATAATGCAAGCCCTGACCTATTAACTGACCTGAAGGTGTGTTTAAGTTGGCAGCCGTATTAGACACCATAGCCTGATGGGTATGAGCAGGAATTTGTGTCGTCAACAAAGTAACTGTTTCAGTGCCATACGTCTGGCCTTGCACTCTGGCGGTTAAACCCGGACCAGTGCCCTGACCGACAGGGACACGACCTC